>WFRY01000038.1 GCA_015486315.1 Desulfobulbaceae bacterium | reverse complement strand
TTAGGGATGCGGAGGTTTTGTTGAAATATTAGCTTGTTGTCTTGTGCTAACTGAAATCTGACGCGGTAGTGAATATGCCATCTTGACAGCTGAAAGATCCAAAGCTGTTTTTGGCTGACTCCTGCTGAGTATAAAGAGTTGAAAGGTCTGAAACAGGAAAACCTGCGGGATCACATGACCGATTTGAAACTGATTTTTTCCATGCTCGGCGAAGCAGCCACCATGGAGATTGCAAGAAAACAGGATACCCTGGGCTTTCCTGAGAACAGAACTCTGCTGGATGGTGACTGAGGTGTGATTACCAGAGGGTCTTGACCGGATAACTCTGGATGGCCTCATCGGGGTGAGTATGGTCAGGCCGTGTTCAATGGCCTGACAGATGAGCATCCGGTCAAAGGGATCTTTGTGAATATTCGGCAGGTTGGTAAGTGGAAATATGTCGTCTTCCAACAGCGGCAGCTTTGTTATCATGTGACGCCGACGTTCCCTGGGGATAAATACTTTCGGCGGCAGGGGCAGGGTGAGTTTTCCCAGAGTGAATTTTACAGAAATCTCCCAGACAGATATTGCACTTAAAAAGACCGTGTTGTCAGGAGATGAAAATGCTTCGCGTACCGTGGAGGTTAGCCTGTCTGATCACTGTGTTATCCAGATAAAAGCGCAGGTGTCAAGGAGCAGCTTCATTCTTTTTCACCTGTAAAATAGGCTAAAATGTCATCGGGTAATGGTTCAAAAAACTCATCACCGAGCTTAAAATCCGGATACTCCTTGCCCATCAGCCCTATTGGTCGTTTTGTTGCCGGTTGTTGTTCAATGGGTTTGAGTTCAGCAATGGGCTTGTTGCGTTTGCAGATGATCACGGTTTCGCCTTTTTCCACCCGGGCAAGGATGCCGGAAAGATGGGTTTTGACTTCGTTGATATTTAATTGCTGCATGGGAATCCTCTTCTTTTGTTTCTACTATAGAAATATAGGTCTTCAACATGACCAGGTCAACAACCAACTTAAGAGTCATGTACAACGAAGACGATCACCTTATGCTTTCCGCTCTGCAGCATTATCTGTTCTGTCCACGGCAGTGTGCCTTGATCCATGTGGAACTGCAGAAAAGGGGTCGGATTTATTTATTGAGTATATGTGGAATTTTGTCTGCCGAAAAGTCGAGATATTAAGGAACAACTTGAATATTCCTTCTTTACATGTCTGATCCCTGTGTTGGCTTCCCTAAAATACCCCAAAATATAAACATTAAAACTCCTAAGCTTGACAGTAACGGGACAAATGACTATGATATTATGACAAATGTCAGAAAGGAGGATTTTATGCAATTAGCACAAGTCGAGCAAATATTAGGTGGCAAAAAGATTCTTGGGCATAAGCTCGAAAACAAAATGGACCTGGTAGAACTTGGAAGTATTGGGGTTACTAAAAATGCTGTTTCCCATTTAGCAGACTATTTATCTTTATCATGGAAGCAAGTGGCAGATTTATTACCCGTAACTGAAAGAACACTTCAACGATATACCTTACAACAACATTTCAACCCAGCAGTTTCAGAACAAGTTCTACATATTGCCGAAGTTTTTGCGAAAGGTACTGATATTTTCAAAGAAAAAAGCAAATTATTATTATGGTTAAACACTCCTCATAAAGTTTTTTCAAGAAAAACACCTTTTGCAATGTTAGGTTCTCGTTTTGGTACAGAGTTAGTTTTAGAAGAATTAGGTCGAATAGAGTTTGGAGTTTATTCGTGATAAAGCTCTTTCGTATAGCAACCTCTGAACATATCAATGATATAAGCGGAACAGGAGCAAGGATTTATGGTGGTAGGTGGAACCACAAAGGGTATCCGGTTGTTTATGCGTCAGGTAGTCGCTCATTAGCAGCTCTTGAGTTCTTAGTCCATGTCCCTATGGCACTAGCACCTGAAAATCTGAGTATTTTGAAAATGAATATTATTGAAACGGTTGAGGTAGAATCAGTAAAGGAAAGCCAATTGCCATTGAATTGGCGTGATTATCCAGCGCCAGAACAATTAGCAAATATTGGGACAAGTTGGTTAAAATCAAAATCATCTCTACTGCTTGAAATCCCATCAGCAGTTGTTGAAAAAGAAGTTAATATTCTAATCAACCCATTGCACGAAGATATTAAAAATGTAAAGTTAATATCAATTGAAAAATTCTCGTTTGACTCAAGATTAATACGAAAAAACAGCAACTAAGTTTTACGAACCAAGTGGAAATTGTACATAAAACTAAGCCAATCGGGTAGCCGGGGGTTTTTCTCCCCCAGCCCCCATAGCCGTCAAGCTAAAAGAGTTTTTTCGATATATCAACATGTTGCAGGTCGGGTTAGCGGCTCAACAACTGCACCTGTTGGGTTACGCTGCCTTTAGATTCTTCGTCAAGTTGGAGGTAAAGAAAACCTCAGCGTAACCCGACAAGATGTAACGATGTACCACGCTAACCCAACCTACAGTTTTCATAAGAAATTTTGCTTAGCTTGACGGCTATGCCGCAAGAGGTACTTGCAAAAATGAAAATATAAAAAGCACCAGGCATTGAGTGCCTGCATTCCGAGGTGTAATCAAGTCAATGAAGCGCTTACGTTTTCAGGTCCTGCAGCAGGTGTTTCATCTCCTGCAGGGAAGGGCATTGTATGATCTGCTGCCGGATTCCTGCTGCTCCCGGCAGACCGCTCAGGTAACGGGCAGCATGATTCTTTATTCGAAAGAGCAGTCGGTCCGTATCCAGATACTGTCCAGCCAGTTCCAGATGGCGCAGCAGCACCGGTAACCGTTTATCGAGCGTCTCCGGCCGTCCATCTGGTTGAAAGACCCAGGGGTTTCCCAGTGCGCCGCGTCCTATCATGACCGCATCACAACCTGTTTCTTTCATCATTTCAATTCCTTGTTCGTAGCTCAGAATGTCACCGTTACCGATCACCGGGATGGAGGCCGCCTCTTTTACCCGGGCAATAACGTCGCGGTCTGCGCTGCCGCCAAACATCTGGGACCAGGTACGGGCATGAACCGTGACTGCGGCAGCTCCGGCATTTTCCGCCATCATTGCAAATTCCGGCGCATTGATTGAAGACTCGGTCCAGCCGCTGCGAAATTTCACTGTTACCGGCAGCTCAGTGTTGTTGATGACAGTACGGATAATGGCCTCTGCCCTGTTTAGATCCTTCATCAATGCTGCCCCGGACCCCTTTTTTACAACCTTACGCACCGGACATCCCATGTTTATGTCTATGATGTCCACTGGATGAGTGGAGACTATATGTGCAGCCTGACCCATGATTTCAGGATCATTGCCAAAGAGCTGGATGGCAAAGGGGCGTTCCTCCGGTACGGTCTGCATCATGGCCATGGTTTTCTGCTGGCCATAGACCAGGCCGTGGCAGCTGATCATTTCAGAGACGGTTAAACCAGCCTTCATCTCCCGGCAGAGTAAGCGAAACGGAAGATCAGTATAACCGGCAAGCGGAGCTAAAATAAAGGGGGTGTCCAGAGTAACCGGTCCTATCTTCATTATTTTTACCTTTCTTCAGTTCGGGGAAGTTGCGTTTTTTCCTGTTGTGTTTCTGCATCATTGTATTATAACGATTTGCAGATTTTGTACAGGGAGAGGGCAGTGGCTGCTGCTTTTTTTACCTGGACATGCACGTTGATGAATCGGGCGGATTCCCCGTCCTTTTTGCTGTTGTTTCCCTGTTACCATGGAGTTTGAAATGCCCTTGAAGCTTGATTTGGCTGCAACCGATTTAACCGACCAGGAGATCGCCTCTTTAAAGGAGATGCGTACCCATTGTGCCCGTCGTATTCTGCTGTCAACCAGCCTGGCCGCCTCTGGTCATCCCGGTGGTTCCCTGTCGTCACTGGACATGCTGCTGGTTGCCTATGGCCTGCTGAAGAACAATCCTGAAGATCCCCGTATGGCGGAGCGTGACCGGATGGTTGAGTCCATTGGTCATATCTCACCCGGCGTATATGCCGTACTTGCTGAAAACGGCTACTTTACGGAAGATGATTTTCTGACCGGCTTTCGTCGTACCGGCTCCGGTTTTCCCGGGCATGTGGAATCTATTGTACCGGGTGTGGAATGGGATACCGGTAATCTGGGGCAGGGACTGTCAACGGCTGTGGGTATGGCCCAGGCCTTTAAAACAAAGAGAATGGATAACCGGGTCTTCTGTCTGATGGGGGACGGTGAGCACCAGAAGGGGCAGATTGTCGAGGCCATGCGCCATGCCTGTAAATACAAACTGGACAACTTGACCGTGCTGGTTGACCGTAACCATCTGCAGATCTGCGGCGATACGGCAGACATCATGCCCCAGTCCATTCGTGAACTGTACCGCGTGATGGGGTGGAATGTGGTCTACCTTGAGGACGGACATGATTATAATGCCATTTTTCACGCCATGCGCGATGCCTACGGAAATACCGGTGGTGTTCCGACGGTAATTGTAGCCCGGACGATTATGGGCAAAGGTATTTCCTTTATGGAGAACAAGGCCAAATATCATGGCTCACCACTGCCTCCGGATATGCTGGCCAAGGCCCTGGCAGAGCTTGGGGTGGATAACGATTTTGACCAGTGGCAAAAGCTGCGTGAAGAACCGGTGAAAACCAACACCATCATGCAGCCGCGCACTGATTACCCGGATGTTCAGCCGGGTAATCCCGTTGTCTATGATGCCGACACCGTTACCGACTGCCGGTCCGGCTATGGTAATGCCCTGCTGGGACTGGCCGAAGCCAATAACAGACCGGGTGAACCGCCGGTGATCTGCGGAGTCTCCTGTGATCTGGAAGGATCGGTCAAGATGGGAGCTTTTCATAAGTACTCACCGGAAGGCTATCTGGAGCTCGGTATTCAGGAGCACCATGCAGCAGCGGTGAGCGGAGCAATGAGCTGCGAGAACCTGGTCACCTTTTTTTCAACCTTTGGTTCCTTTGCCGTTTCCGAGGTGTACAATCAGAACCGGTTGAATGATTTCAACCATGCCAATATCAAGGTGGTGGCCACCCATGTCGGTCTGGATGTGGGAGAGGACGGCCCTACCCATCAGTGTATTGACTACCTGGGTCTGATAAAGAATTATTTCCGTTTTTCTGTGTTCATGCCCTGTGATCCCAACCAGACTGATCGGATAGTCCGCTATATTGCCACCCAACCAGGTAACTTTTTTGTCGGTATGGGACGTTCCAAAACACCGACAATTACCCGGGAAGACGGTTCGGTTTTTTATGATGCCGATTACTCCTTCAAGCCGGGAAGGGCAGACTGGCTGCGCAGGGGAACCGATGCAACCATTATTACCTATGGTGCTGTCACCCCGGCCTGTATGGAGGCCTGGCAGATTTTAACAGATGCTGGTGCATCCGTTGGTGTTCTGAATATGGCCTCTCTGCTGCCCCTGGATATTGATGCGGTGATTGAAGCTGCCGGCACAGGGCCGATTGTTACGGTGGAAGATCACCACATCGAAACCGGCCTTGGTGCTTCCGTTTCCGTTACCCTGCTTGAGCAGGGACTTGCCCCGAAGATGACACGTCTTGGGGTCAAACATTATGGCGGCTCGGGCAAACCCGCAGACCTGTACAGACAACAGGGACTGGACGGTAAGTCCATAGCCCACAGCGTCCAGCAGCTTTTAGGGTAAATCCCCGCAGGTTTCTAAAAAACCGTTTCAAACCAAAAAGGCCGCTCCGGATATTTCCGGAGCGGCCTTTTTACCTTGAACGGCAGTTTGTTTCAGTTGCGATAAAATTTATGGACGCCGTACTGGGCTACATAGGTCATGTCACCGGCCCATTTGGGCTGGATATCGTTGCGATGGTAAAATGTTGCTCCTTTGGTGAAATCCGAGGTGGTCATTGCCTTCATTGCCGTCTGCAGACAGTCCATAAAGGCACCTGGTTCAGTGGGCAGGTAGGAGTTCTTCTGAAATGTCCAGCTGAACTGGTGGGGTGCGGTTACAACTTCCTCTACGCTTTTGTTTTTTTGTGCCGCCCTGTTCAATGTTACATGGGCAACGGCAAGCTGGCCGATCTGAGGCTCACTTCGCGCCTCGTGATATATATTCAATGTCAGCCAGAGTAATCCTTCCAGGAAACTCATCGTTTACTCCGTATATTAATTATATTTACTTGTTTGTCCGTTTCTTTAGTTATATCAAATTTCATGAATTATAGTCATCATCCGGTGAAATGCAAGCCCATGGGAGAGAGGCATATTTTCTGAGAACTATTACTCGTTGAACTGACAGGGAAAAAAATATAATTGATTACGAAATTGTTACTGAGTAGGAGTGCCCAGTATAACCTGTGGCGGCATTATCGGGCTTGTCTTTCAGCTTACAATTTTAACTGCTCGGATTTGCATTGATAGTGACTTGTGGTCATGATCTGAAGCCACCCTGGTGGGTGCCCTTACAGCTTCTCAAGATCAGTGGGAAGATCTGACTGCTTGGCAGTATTGCACTGCTTGCAGCATGGAACCAGATTTCCCTTTGTCGAACGTCCTCCCCGGGACAGGGGAATCACATGGTCCATGGTGAGATTTTTGATACCGACCTTACGGCCGCAGTAATGACAGATTCCCTGGGCGGTCTTTTGCTGCCACCATCTGGTCTTGCGCAGGGCCCTGGCCTTTTGTCGTTCTGTCCTGATAACGGAATCATCCACACCAAAGCTGAAAAAATCATCCATTGCCGGTTAAGTCTCCAATAAGAGCCTGTCGGGCTGCACCAACCAGATACAGTGAACCGGCAATGCAGATGAGGTCTTCAGGTCCTGCGGCTTTGCGGGCAAGGTCAAGGGCCTCTTGTACTGCGTCGGTACATATTGATTTTTTCTGCATGGATGCGGGCAGAACAGCCTGCAGCTCCTGTGCTGTTGCGGATCTTGCAGATTCAGGCCGGGTAAAGATGATCTCATCGGCTGACCATGCAATTTCGTGCAGGGTGGTGTGCAGGTCTTTGTCCGCCATTGCACCCCAGACAAGCAGCAGTCGTCTGTAGGAAAAGTCATCACTCAGGGCCTGCCGCAAAGCGGCCACACCGGCGGGGTTATGGGCTCCGTCCAATAGAAAATGGAGGCTGTCATCGGTAGATTCGGTCTGTTCACCCCGGTTGTTGAGGCGAAAATCTTCCAGCCTGCCGGGCCATCTGGTTTGAGCAAGGCCGTTGCGAACATGATCTTTCGTAATCCTGTATCCCCGCGCCTGCAGAAGCTGGACCGCTGCCAGGGCAAGTGACGCATTGGCCAGCTGGTAGTTTCCCTTCATGGCCATGGGCAGGTTGTCTGAAATGGACTGGTTCAGCCCCTGGTACTGCCAGCGGTTTTTTTCTCGATCCGTGTACCTTGCTGCAAAGTCCCGGCCATAGAGAAAGAGCGGTGCCTGGCGGTCGGCAGAAATTTTTTCAATGACACGGCCGGAATCATCGGCTGCCACGGCTGAGACAAGCGGAACCTTATCCTTGATAATACCTGCCTTTTCCATGGCTACCTCGGCCAGGGTATTGCCGAGATACTGCTCATGATCCATGCTCACGTTGGTAATGATGGAGAGCAGCGGGGTGACGACGTTGGTGGCATCCAGTCGTCCGCCCATGCCCACTTCCAGGATGGCAAAATCAACATTCTGCTCGGCAAACCAGAGCAGGGCCAGGGTGGTCGTGCACTCAAAATAGGTGATTTGGCTGCCGTTCAGGACATTTTTGATAGTGCTGATCAACCGGGCAAAGTCCTCTTCTGTGATATATGAACTGTTGATTGTAAACCGTTCACGCACCGAACTGAGATGCGGTGAGGTATAAAAACCAGTTGTGTACCCTGCTGTGGAAAGTATTGAGCACAGGGTGGAACCTGTTGAGCCCTTGCCGTTTGTCCCGCCGATATGGATGCAGGGCAGGTTATGGTGCGGATTGCCTAATCGTTCCAGAAATTGATTCATGGAATCAAGACCCAGCTTGATTTTGAAAAACTGGAGCTGATCCAGGAATTCCCAGGCCTGTTGGTAGTTCATTTTTTCCATGGTCAAGGGGGAGAATGTTTCCGGGGAACAATCAGGTACGCTACTCCATCACTTCAAGTTTTGCATAATCAAGATGCAGCACCCTGTCGCCGTGCCGGTCAAAATGCACCTCGACCCTCCTGGGACCGGGAACAGCTTTTATTTTGCCGATGCCGAAAAAAGGATGTCTGACCATCATGCCGACGGTAAAATCGGTGCGGGCAGAGTTGATTTTTTTCCCGGCTGCGGGAGAGGGAATAGCGCTGTCAAAGTCGGTAAAGGACGGTCGGCCTATGGGCGCAGGGTCATCAATTTCATACAGGCCGGGATTAATTTCCCGAAGAAAGGGCGACATGCCGGTGCGGAGGAATTTCCGGTCCGGAGTCATCAACTCTTTTGGATAGGAGAGAAAAAGCTGTTTTCGGGCCCGGGTAGCGGCAACATAGAGCAGGCGTCGTTCCTCTTCCCACTGCTCGCCGGGCACGGTCTTCGGGTGCGGAAACCTGCCCTCAGCCAGCCCGAGAACAAAGACCGCATCCCATTCCAACCCCTTGGCGGAATGGATGGTGGAGAGAATGAGTCGTTTGCCGTCCCCATCCTCTTCTTCCATTGCTGCGGATTCGGGAGGATCCAGGGCCGTATCGTCAACAAAGGACTGCAGATCACCATATCCGCCGATTAATGCCTTGATCTGGTTCAGATCCCGGCGTCTCTTCGGGTAGTCGTCGTAATAGATCTTTTCAAAAATTGGATCATAGTATTCCAGTACCAGATCAAAAACACCTGCAGGAGTCAGGCCGGGGCGACGCATCCCGGCCAGCGCTTCCAGCAGTCGTTGAAAACTTTGCTTCCAGCCTGGTGCCGGCCGGTACCTGGACAACGCGTCAAGGGGATCGTCCTCTTCCTTGATTGCAGAGAGTATTTTCTGGGCGGTCTTGGGGCCCACCTTTTCAAGCTGCAGCAGGATCCGGTTCCAGGACAGGTTGTCCCAGGGATTAATCAGGACCCGCAGGAAGGAGAGCACATCCTTGATATGGGCTGATTCGGTCAGCTTCAGACCGCCCCGTTTTTCAAACTCCAGGTAGCGGCTGGTCAGCTCCATCTCCAGCTTGTAGGAGTGGAATCCGGATCGGAACAGGATGGCGATTTCCGTGCTATCAGTTCCCTGATCCTGGAGCTTTTTGATTGTGTCGACAATAAAGCGGGCTTCGGCAGCTTCATTTCGGGCCGGGTAGACAACAGGCCTTATGCCGTCTTCCTGTTCGGAAAATAATTTTTTGGTAAATTTTTCTTCAGCCTGTTCTATTATGCAGTTGGTCAGGCTCAGGATAGGCTGGGTGGAACGGTAATTCTGTTCGAGCTTGATGATCCTGGTTCCAGGGAACTGGTCCGGAAACCGCATGATATTATAGAAGTCGGCACCCCGAAAACTGTAAATGGACTGGGCATCGTCGCCGACAACCATCACGTTGTCATGATCATCGGCCAGGAGACGGACAATTTCAGCCTGGATCAGGTTGGTATCCTGGTATTCATCCACCATAATGTATTTGAACCGGGAACAGACCTCCCGGCGTGCCTGCTCGGATTCGACCAGCAGCCGCTGCCAGTTGATCAGCAGGTCGTCATAATCCATCAGCCCGTGATCAATTTTAAACTGGTTGTAATGTCTGGCAATGGTATGAAAATCATCTATGAATTCGGAGAGGTGAATATATGATTCAAAGACCAGGTCTTCTATGGGGCGGGCCTTGTTGATGGAACCTGAGAGCAGGTTGATAATCACCCGCTTGGAGGGAAAACGTTTCCCGGGTCCGGACAGGCCGAGGGATGATTTCAGCAGGTTGATGATTCCCTCGGCATCTCCCCGGTCAATGATGGTAAATCCACTGCCGAATCCCAGCCGGTGACCGTGTTGGCGCAGCAGCATGTTGGAGGTCGCGTGGAAGGTGCCGCCCATGACCCGTCTGCATGACTGGTCGGAGATCTGCGTTGCCCGCCAGAGCATTTCCTGCGCTGCCCGGCGGGTAAAGGTGAGCAGCAGGATGGATTCCGGTGCCGCCCCCTGCTCCAAAAGATGAGCCATCCGGTAGACCAGGGTTCTGGTCTTGCCGCTGCCTGCACCGGCAATAACCAGTACCGGTCCTTCACCGTGGGTCACGGCGGCATACTGAGCCTCATTCAAATTTTTTATGCTGACGGCCGAGTTGTTCAACCTGGTGTTATTCTGCATGACCTATCTTCTACCATACCCGACAGGTGCCTGCAATGGATGTTGACAGGCCTTTACTGCCTGATTACGTTACTGTTCTCAAAAAAGTTTTCTGTTGCAGGATAAGGATGGCAAAGTTGCCGGCCCTTTATAGGCCTCTGCATTTGAGTTGATACTTAAAAATGGTGCGCACAGCGCACCCTATCCGTTGCACTGCCCGTAGGGTGCGCTGTGCGCACCATCAACAGAAGGTATCAACTCATTTGCGGTAAACTAAAAAATTATTTTTATATAACCAGATGAGATGAACATGGATAACCTGAATGCAGTCTTTACCGATGATGTGTTGACAGAGCTTTTCCCCGCCCAGCGTGCCGATAATTTTTTTGAGGCCCTGTTTGGTGATGCAAGTGAAGGGGCGTATGATATTGGTCTTCGTTTTAACGGCTATGATGAACGGACCAATACCTTGAATTTCAACCTGGATCTTATTGAGCGACCCGGCTGCTGCCTGGTCTGTAACCTGACCTACGGGCTGCCCGAGGTGTTTACCAGGCATCCTGTTATCAATGTGAACGGCCTGGTTGCCGATATTGAAAATAAGTTGAACGGCAATGCACGCTGTGTGGACTGGAAACTGGGCACCACTGTCCAGCAGGAGAAAAGTCTTCACTCGATTCCGCTTACCATCACTCTGGACTGAGGATCATTGTGAGAGATAAAAAAGAATGGGATAAGCGTTACGATCAGGATGATCTGCCCTGGGATACCGGCTATCCGGATGCACATCTGATGGCTGTGCTGGAGCGCTGGCCGAGGATTGACGGCAAGGTGCTGGAGGTCGGTTGCGGCACGGGAACAAGTTCCATCTGGATGGCTCAGCAGGGATTTCGGGTCACGGGAATGGATATCTCAACCAGTGCCATCGGCATTGCCGAGGCACGGGCAGCGGAAAAGGGAGTGGCCTGCAGATTTACAGCAGCTGATTTTTTAAACTGCCGGGTTGACGACGCTCCATTTGTCTTTGCCTTTGACCGGGGCTGTTTTCATTCCACGGGCGGTCAGGAGGGCAGGGCGGCATTTGTGCAACAGATGGCCTCCTGTCTCGGCAGTGAAGGGCTCTGGCTCAGTCTGATAGGTAACAGCGATCAGATTGTTGAGGGAAAGGGACCGCCTCGTCTCTCCGCAGCTGAGCTGACTGCCAGTGTGGAACCATTTTTTGAAATCCTGCAGCTTGAGTCCTGTCTGCTGGAATCCAGAACGCAGGTTTTGCCCAGGTTCTGGCAATGTCTGATGAGAGTGAGAAAAGAAGTCCGGTAGACA
Source organism: Desulfobulbaceae bacterium (assembly GCA_015486315.1). GTDB lineage: Bacteria > Desulfobacterota > Desulfobulbia > Desulfobulbales > Desulfobulbaceae > Desulfobulbus_C. The sequence goes on along the minus strand of WFRY01000038.1, from coordinate 39,033 downwards.
GGTGCAAGGCAAGGGCGTCGTTAGCGATACTCTTGACATAATTTCTCAATAAGTACCGGCAAAACGATTGGATTCCCGATAACTACAATCGGGGATGACGATCTGAATTGCCTGCAACTCCGTCATTCCGGCAGGTTGTTAGCCGGAGATAGCGGAGACTTCGATCCATAAAGTAAAATACAAAAACTTGCCGCCACTTCTTGAGAAGTGACCTCTTTACTTGATAATACCTTGGAATGTAATCGTTTATTTCTCAGGGGTGCCATAGCCCCCGCCGCCCGGGGTGAGTATTCTGATTCTGTCTCCGGCTTCGGCCTGGATTTCGTTTTTTCCGCCCAGGTTTAATGTCCTGCCGTCCTGTCGAATAAAGAGATTCCGCCCCTGTTTTCCGGCGTGCCCTCCCTCTCTGCCATATGGAGCAAAGACCCTGCGCTCGGACAGGATGGCCACGCTGAGTGGTTCCCGGAATTCAAGATCACGGATCAGGCCGTCACCACCACAAAACCTGCCTGCACCTCCTGAGCCGCGGCGAAGCGAAAACTCCCTCACCAGAACCGGATAACGACGTTCCATAATTTCCGGGTCCGTGATTCTGGTGTTGGTCATGTGAGTGTGTACGCCTGACTGGCCATGCCAGTCAGGCCCGGCCCCGGCCCCCCCGCCGATGGTCTCGTAGTAGCCGAATTGATCATTGCCGAAGGTAAGGTTGTTCATGCATCCCTGGGACGCGGCAGCGACGCCGAATGCCTTCAGAACAACGTCAACCACCCGTTGGGAAGTCAGTACATTCCCTCCCACCACTGCAGCCTCCGGAGACGGGTCAAGCAGTGACCCGGCAGGGATAATAAGGCTGATGGGGAGCAGACAGCCGTGATTTAACGGTATATCCTTTTCCACTAAACAGCGAAGACTGTACAGAATTGCCGACCTGGTGACCGCTTTGGGTGCATTCAGATTTCCCCATAACTCCGGGCCGGTCCCTGAAAAATCAAAGACCGCATTACCGTCCCTGCGGTCAATGGTCAACCGGAGCCTGATGGGACTGCCGTCGTCAAGATAATCAACAGCCTGTATTGTACCACACTCGGCCAGCCCCTTTTGTAAGGAGAGGGCGCAGAGGCTCTGCCGCACCGCCTCTTCAGCTGAGCTCTGGATATGTTCCATATAGGCCTGCACAACCTCAAGCCCGTAATGATCCACCATCTCAAGAATAAGGTCGATACCCTTCTGGTTGGCTGCCACCTGGGCTTTAAGGTCGGAAAGGTTGTCCGACAGCCGTCTGGTACCGCTGATAACCCGTTGGCCGGGCTGCCGGTCGGTCGCGGGATGAAGCAACAGATCGCTGATTTTCTGTTCCTGAAAGATACCCTTACTGACCAGTTTAAAGGACATGATGGCTGCTCCCTCCTCTGCAAGCAGCCGTGAGTTGGGCGGCATGGAGCCGGGGGTGATGCCGCCGATGTCGGCATGGTGCCCCCGACAGGCAACCCAGAAGATAAGAACAGTATCTTTAAACACCGGTGTCATGACCGTGATGTCGGGCAGGTGGCTGCCTCCGGCCGCCGGATGATTTGCCAGCAGTACATCGCCGGGCTGGAGGTTTTGCCGGCAACGGTTCTGTTCCCGGACCGCCTCGCTCATGGCGCCGAGATGAACCGGTACATGGGGTGCATTGGCGACAAGGTGACCTTCCGGGTTGAACAGGGCGCAGGAAAAATCCAACCGTTCTTTGATATTGGTGGAAACGGCGGTCTTCTGCAGCATGCGGCCCATCTGTTCGGCAATGGACATGAACAGGTTGGCAAAAATTGAGAGCTGAATTGGATCGACGTCGCTGTGGACTGGTTTCTGCTGCTGTTGACCAACAAAAATTTTAATATTGCCGCTTTCGGTGATTGAGGCAGTGCAGTCGGGCTCTACAACGACGGTAGCAGTATCCTGAATAATGAGAGCCGGTCCTTTTATTGTATGTCCCACCGGCAGTTGGTCGAAGCTGTACAGGTCGGTCTCCTGCAGACGGTCGTCAAAATAGCAGGAAACAACTTTTTTTTGCAGAGGTTGCGTCGGACAGTGTTTCAGACGGTGTTCGGACTGTCTGCCTGCATGACCGATGGAGCGAATTCTCAGGTTATCAATCAGGATTTCACGACCCTTCAGGCAGAAACCGAATGCGCGTCTGTAGGTATGCATAAAGGCTGCTGCAATTTTGCCGTCCGCCGGTTCTTCGACCATCAGGGCAGTGTCGGTTCCCTGGTAACGGAGGTTGAGAAAACGACGGCTTGTAATGCGCTCTGCTGCAATTCCCTGGTTCAGCAATTCCTGTTCGGTTGCCTGCTGCAGCTCTTCAAGGGCTGCCGAGATGTCAGCGGTTGTTTTTGCTTCCAGGATTGAGGCTGCCGGAACCTGTTTTTCCACCACTGTATCGGCAAGACCGATGCCGTAGGCCGACAGGATACCGGAAAAACGGTGGATGAAAATGGAAGAGATCCCCAGGATTCGGGCAATGGCACAGGCATGCTGTGCACCGGCTCCTCCAAAGGTCGCCAGGATATGGTCTTTACTGTCAAAGCCGCGCATGATCGATACTTCTCTGATCGGTCGAACCATGACCTCATTGGCCACCTGCAGAAACCCAAGGGCTGTTTGTTCAAGCGAAAGCGGCGGACGGTTGTTGCGGCTTAAAAAAAGGTTTATTTCCCTGGTAAGCCCGGCCATGGCGGTCCGGGCGGCTTTCAGGTCCAGGGGAAGGTTTTCGTCCGGGCCGAAGAGGGCGGGAAAGTAATCAGGATGCAGTCTGCCCAGGATGAGATTGGCATCGGTGATGGTCAAAAAGCCGTTTTTACGGTAGCAGACCGGGCCTGGATGGGCACCTGCCGATTCAGGCCCGACCTTGAACATGCCGTTTTCAAAAAACAGTCGTGATCCACCCCCGGCGGCCACGGTTTTGATGTCAAGCTGAGGTGCCTGGATCCTGACACCGGCAATACTGGTTTCAAAGGTGAGTTCAAACTCACCCTCGTAGCGGGAGATATCTGTGGAGGTCCCGCCCATGTCGAATCCGATGATCGGTTTGCCCACCGCAGGTTCATAGGTCGTCAGGCCGTACCCTGCCACTCCCCCGGCCGGTCCGGACAGGATAGCCCGGCTGCCGGTAAATGTATCTGCCGGGGCAAGTCCGCCGTCGGACTGCATGAACAGCAGGTTCGTGTCTCTCAGTTTCCCGGCAAAACCGCTTCTGAAACTGTCCAGATAGGTGTGAATATGCGGCGTAAGGTAGGCATCGACCATGGTGGTGTCTCCACGGGAGACCAGCTTGACCATGGGCATGATTCTCGAGGAAAGAGAAATTCGGGAAAAGCCGAGTTCTTCGGCAACTGCGCCCACCATCTCTTCATGCAGCGCACAGTCATAGGAGTGGACAAAGACAACTGCCAGGCTGGTAATGCCCCGCTTGAGAACTGCCTGCAGCTCGCTTTTGATCAGGTCAAGATCAGGCGCGGCAAGAACAGCAAACCGCTCACCCGTGATGCCGGTAATGACATCCCTGCCAGGATCGTTTTCTCCATCTTGCAGCAGCTGCAGCCGTTCTTCAACCTCAATGACTTCTTCATAGAGGAGATCAGGTTTTGTTATCCGCAGGTCAAAGAGCTGTGGCCGTTCCTGGTTGCCTATCTGGAGAATATCGCCAAATCCCCGGGTTATGACCAGGGCGGTGCGGGCTCCCTTTCGCTCAAGCAGGGCATTGGTGGCCACGGTGGTACCCATCCGGATCCATTCGATCTGCGTGTCGTCAAGCAGACCGTTATTCGGCTCAATGCCGAATTCCGCCAGAATGCGTCGGATTCCTTCCCGTGGTGCATCCTCATAATTGGCCGGATCCTCGGACAGCAGCTTGACAACTCGAAATCCAGGTTCACCGGGTACCTCGGCATACACATCGGTAAAGGTGCCGCCCCGGTCTATGGAAAAACGAAAGTTTTGTGATACCGGCATTGCAGGGGATTAGACTGTCAGCCTGTCACCGGCCACCGGCAGGAGGGTACCTGGTCTGGTCTTCAGGAGTTTGTTGATTTTTTCAAGTTCATATTTTCTGAAGTCTCGGTCCAGGTGCAGCAGGGCCATTTTGTTGACCCCGGCAATATCGGCAAGCTGCAGACAGCTGGTAATAGACCCGTGGTAAGGGAATTGATCAACGAGCCTGAAAGCCTCGTGAATAATAAGATCACAGCCCTGAACCAGTTGTTGTACCGGCTCGGTGGGCCGACCGTCACCACTGTAATAGAGCTGCTTCTTCCCGTCGTCAAGCAGCAGGCCGAGGTTGTACTGTGAGTGCTCGGTTACGGCAGTAGACCAGTTCAAACCGCCAATGGAAACAGTGTCATCCGGGCTGACCGTATGGAAGCTGAGTTTAAAGCTGAGTTTTTTTTCAAAGCCCGGATAGGCCAGGTCAAGCACCTCCCGTACTCTTTCAGCCACACCCTGCTGACTGACAATGGGCAGGGGACGGGTGCGGCCCATCTGCCAGAGGCGCAGAAAGAGCAGGGGAAGACCAAAGAAATGATCGCCGTGAAAATGAGAGATCCAGATATAGTCAGGCTCTGGAGCGTCTGCAAAGGTGTGAAAATAATGGTGCGGTACGGAAAATCCACAGTCCAGCAGGATCCTGGTACCGCTGTCTGTTGTTACCAGAACCGAGGTGTTGCCGTGTGCACTGTCACAGGCTTCGCCGACGCCGATAAAAAAGATTTCCACTGTTTACGCCAACCTTAACGTTTTTTGACCAACAGGTCCTGGGGCAGGGTAATGATGGTTTCCACCATGCCGCCGAATTCGTTGTTTCGGTACCAGGGAACCTGGCTGATTAATCGTTTTTTCTCTTTGCTTTCAGTAAGATATGTGTTAGCTGCCTGACCGGCAAGCTGGTTGCGGATAATTGTATTGGCAGACTCGGGATGGCAGTCAAACAGGCTGGCACCGATCAGCTTTTCCCCGCCGTATTTTTTAAAGTTTTTCCGGGAGGCACTGTTCATGGCAATAATAATGCCCCGGGTGTCAGATACGGTAACGCAGTGAGGATATGATTCTATCCAGTTGAAATTGTCCATAGCAATAGAAGTCAGCTTTGGTTGATAATGGTCTGCTGCATAGTTCTGCAGGTATTTACACTCTGTTCACTCTCCATGTATCTTTTGGGAGAGCTGGGCTGGTGAAAAGTCAAGAAATTTGAATAAAAAACCTTCCAGTTGTACGCATTGGGCAAAGTTTGCCCGGATGAGTTGCTGCAGCCGGCTGTCGTTTTTGCCATAATGCTCTATAATATAGTCCAGTCGGTCATCCAGGCTGACGATTTCATCGTGCCGAACTCGTTTATCGGCGTAGTAGACAATCTCGCGCGCTGTAAAGACACCGTTTTGATACCGGTCAGGATCATGTTCCTGCAGGATAACATGTTCTTCAACTATCCGGGCAATTTCCGGATATCCGTGCTGCAGGCAGATTGCAGCCCCTGCCCGGGCATGGTCACAGGATCCGTCCAGACAGGGAGTTTTGGCAATGTCGTGCAGCAATGCCCCGCTGATGCAGAGCTTTTGCTCCGGAAGTTCATCTGCGTTTCCCTGCAGAGAAGCGGCTAACAGCCCGGCTATCCGGGCAACAACCAGGGAGTGGCGCCTGATATTGGGCAGCATCTCATATTGTTCCATGAGATGGGCGCATTCAGCAATGGTCGGAACCTGCACTCTTTATGGCCTGTTTATGCGGCCTGTTTTCCGCTGAAACGGTGCACGGCATCAACCGCTATTTTGGCCTGGTCAGGTGGAGTCTGCGGCAGGATACCATGTCCCAGGTTAAAGATATGGCCCCTGGCATCCTGTGCATCTTCAAGCAGTGTTTTGATTCGCTGTTCCAGTTCATCTCTGGGCAGAAATAACGCTATGGGGTCAAGGTTGCCCTGGACGGCATGGTTGCCGACCCGTTTCACTGCATCACCGATATTGAGTCGCCAGTCCAGCCCGAGTACGTCAGCCCCGGCGGTCCTGGAGTGGTCGATCAGGGTTGAGCCGTTGTTGGCAAAGTAAATGATCGGAATATCCGTCATCTTGCGGAGGTCGCTGATGATGGACTGTACATAGGGCAGGGCAAACCGGGCAAAATCACAGGGTGCCCAGATGCCGGCCCAGGAATCAAAGATCTGCAGGGCCTGGGCACCGGCCCTGGCCTGTGCCTGCAGGTACAGGCTTGTACATTCCGTAATCTTGCTGAGCAGGTTATGGTACAGATCAGGGTTCTGAAAGGCCATTCGTTTGGTCTCTAAAAAAACCTTTGAAGAACCGCCTTCAATCAGATAGGTGGCCAGGGTAAACGGGGCCCCGGAAAAGCCGATCAGCGGGACCTTCAATTCACTGCGCAGGAGTTTGATGGTCTCCATGACAAAGGGCATGCTCTCTTCCGGATCAGGGATGATAAGGTTGTCAACCGCAGCCTGACTGCGAACCGGATCAGGAAAAACCGGGCCCCGGCCCTCATGAAATTCCAGGGTCAGGCCCATGGCCTCCATGGCGATCAGGATGTCGGAAAACAGGATGGCGGCATCAAATCCGAAAATGTCAATGGGCTGCAGGGTTACTTCAGTACAGAGTTCCGGGTTTTTACACAGTTCCAGAAAGGTGACCTTGCCGCGTACGGCCTGGTACTCGGGCAGGTAACGTCCTGCCTGGCGCATGAACCAGACAGGAGTGTAATCGGTTTTTTCACCACGGCAGGCCTTCAGAAAGGTATCGTTCATTTTTTTTAAAAGGTATGAGGTTTCAGGTATCGGCTGACAGGATACAGGCCTTCAGAGCCTGGAGTGTTTTTAACTGCCCGGCTGGTAGGTACAAAAGGGTTCCTGAGCCAGGTAATCACCGGTCATGGCATAGGCCCGGGCCCGGCAGCCACCGCAGACGTTGACATATTCACAGCGACCGCAGTTATCCTTGTAGCCTTTAAAATCACGCAGTTCCAGAAAGAGTTTGGAGTTTTCCCATATATCCTTGAAAGACTGTTCCCGGATATTCCCGGCAGCCTTGGGAAAGTAGCTGCAGGGCAGGACATTGCCGTCCACATCAATGAGACATATTAACTGCCCGGCCAGGCAGCCCTTGGAGCCGCCTGTGGAAAATTTTAGGGTCCGCCGTTTAAATTTTTCCCCGTCCTCTTTGGCCCGCTGCAGGACAATCCGGTAATACTGAGGTGCGCAGGTGGGACGAACCAGCATTTCCGGCTCTTCTTTTTCCATGTCATAATGCCAGTTCAGGATATCCTCGTATTCCGATTCCGGGATCAGTTCCTCCATGATCTCTTCGCCGCGCCCGGTGGGTACGATCATGAACAGGTACCAGGCAGTGGCGCCCAGTCCCTTGACCAGTTCATAAATTTTCGGTGCCTCTTCCTTGTTCCGTTTGGTAAATGATGAGTTGATCAGAAACTGAATACCGTGTTCATTAAACAGTTTAATCGCATTCATGGTGCCGTCAAAGGCACCCTGCTGGTTGCGGAAGTCATCATGAATATCCGCACTGGCACCATCCAGACTCAGGGAAACCATCTTGATACCGGTTTCCTTGATCCTGCGGCAGGTTTCCTCGTTAACCAGGGTACCGTTGGTGGCCAGGCACATTCGCAGACCAAGGTCGGTGCCGTAGGCGGCAATGTCAAAGACATCAGCCCGCAGCAGGGGCTCGCCGCCGGACAGAACCATGACCGGGTCTGCATAGGATTTGATGTCGTCAAGCACCCGTTTCGCCTCATCAAGAGAAAAATCCGGGTGGTCTTCAACTTCAAGTGCAGACGATGATCTGCAGTGGACGCATTTCAGGTTACAGCGGCGGGTAATCTCCCAGGCAATCCATTTTGCTTCAAAATCCATTATATAACTCTCTGTCAGGAAGAATAAAATTTAAGTAACTATTCAGGAGCACCTTATCTTCGCCCATTTAAGCCTGCTCGAGTAGCACAAGTACGCTTCGCAGTCTTAAAAGAACAGGTAAGCGTAGACTCCGAATCTAAGGCCCTCCTGAACAGTTACAGGACTGTGGTTTTGCAAGTTTTCTGCACCCACCTGAATAGTTACAAATTTAACAGTTATGAAAAATATTAATATTAAAGTATATTCTCCTTGCCGGCAAGGGTCAACAGCTTTATCCGGACAGGGGAATAGAGCTTGTCATCCCGTCCCGGCTGTGACACAATATGATGAATAAAAACAGGCTTGGAAAATAAGGATATTTTCCGATAACGTAACGATAACTTTATATCTTTCCGGTTTACCCGTTCTCTCGGACAGGTCAACTGCCGGATCTGATAAAATGACCAAGAATACGGAGGTGTACCATGCAGGAGATTAAAACAGTTGTTACCCCTGTGGATTTTTCAGAAAATGCCGATAAGATAGCCACATCAGCGGCCTATGTTGCCGGTAAAATGGGTGCCCGTCTGGATTTGATTTTCGTGGTGCAGAATTTTGAGGATTATTCCGGTTTTTTTGTTCCGCCGGTGAACCTGCCCAACCTGGAAGAGGAACTGCTGGAGTCTGCCCAACATCGAATGGAAGAATTTGTGAAGGATAACCATGATGCCATTGCAGCTGCCGGTGTGAGTGATGTGCACAGCAGTGTTTTGACCGGAGATGTGACGGATGAGATTCTCCAATATGTAAAAGACAACAATGCAAACCTGATAGTTATGGGCACCCATGGCTATAAAGGCCTTGAGCGGGTCATGTTCGGCAGTGTGGCCGATAAAGTCGTCAAAACGGCGTGTTGCCCCGTGCTGACCATCAACCCTTATCGTGAAGATTGCGAGACCAGTGCTGATAAATAAAGAACAGCAGGTTCCGGATATAATGCCCTGCTGCTGCGGCAGGGCATTATTGCAGGGAAAGGGCGAGCAATACCGGTAACCCGGCGCTTCACTCGTTAATGATGAGGAGGATGGGTTTTAACAATCTCGTTATACCTGGTAAGCCCTGTCTGCAGGACCTTATCAAACTTAAAATTTTTCATAAGCTGCAGGCCCATATCGTTGTCTGTAAGGATTGATTCCAGGCACATCCTGGTGTTTACGGGCAGAAGAGCGTAGTTGTCTTTCCACCACAGCGTGCCCTGGTAAATATTTTTAAAAAACGATTGGGATAAATACCCGTCAATGTTGCATTGGATTTCCATCATAACGCCGTGGATGGCATATGAACTCGAATTCATATAGTTTTCCGGTGCATCATTATGTGCGGACAGGCCTTTGCCGTGGGCGAGATAATAACACATCGGCTTTCCCCTGTATTCAAAGGGCATAAACATCTGACATGCCGACGGCTTGAATCTGTTGATAATGCACTTGTCCATGATCATGAAAGGACAGTATCCCGTCTCGTCATGGAGGTCGGTATACTCTTCTATCAGGTCAACAATATCTTTGTTTAATAAATAGATCATCAACGATTCAGTTGCGGTCAGATCCAGGGTCGTGGTCACCCTGCAGCATGCGTGGCAGTCAACCGGACATTGTATCGCCTCATGATCCATTCCCGGGAAGTTAAACCGGTTGGGAGAAACCTCTTTTTTAATGATTAACGCCTGACAGAGAGCACCGGTAAGCTGCTCCTCTTCCAGATGGTTTCTTGGCTTCTCTTTCGTGGCTTTAATAGTATTGCCGCCATGTTGTAAAATTTATCTGTTTGATATCTCTGCCTGTTCCTGCAGTAAACCAATCACCAGTGCCCCTGCAGCATCTTTTGTTTTCTGTCGGATGTCATCTTCATCATGGCCAAAGGTTTGCAGGAAAAGCCTGCCCGGGTCAATGGCGGGCAGGAAGTAGAGGGTAAGGGTACAGCGGGAATTTTCCCGGGCCGGATAGTGATGTTCCAGGAGGTCGGCCCATTCGCTGTGGAGGCCGTTTAAGGCGGTATGTATTTGTTTGTTAACGTTGCCCGGATGCTGCAGCAACTCCTGCAGGTTTTTAATCAACCCGGCACCATCCTCTTGAAAGGCAGCCCGCTGCTCTGTTGCGGTATCACCTGTATGGCCGCCGGGAAGCTGCAGCTCCAGTAATGCCCGGGGCAGGGTTTCTTGTTCCAGTCCATACTGTTCAAGCAGCAGGTCTATGGCATCACGGCTGGTTGTGATAAAAGTTGAGGCAGGTATCTGCTCTGTGCCCAGGGCAAAGAGGCGGCTCCATGCCTTCAGCCGCTGCCGCAGCTGGCCGTCTGTCCTGCCGGCGGCGTTTTCCAGAGAACGGGTCAGGGAAAATGGCTGATTGCCTTCTTCCCGCAGTTCATGCAGCAGGCCGTTTTCCCGGTCGGATATCCGTTCCAGGCCGGCCTGCAGTTCTCGCTGTTCCCGGTCAAAAATTTCAGCCAGTTTGAGTACCACTCTGGCCTGCCAGAGCACCATGATCTGTTGTTCGTCCTGTTCACTCTGAATGCCGGTCTGCTTGAGCAATGTGCTTATGATGGAGGTCTTGCTCTCTGTTTTTCCGCCTCTGCCAAGTCCGGCCAGGGAGAGATGGCCGAGTTGGCCGGCATAGTCATCACGCCGCTGCTGCAGGTCATGAACAAGCTGCAGGAAGCGGTCACGATTTTCAGTCAGGGGGGCCGGGCAGGAAAAGCGGATAAGTTCCTGGTCTATCATTTCCCGGCAAAGGGATGACAGGTCCTCACCTGCAGGCGGGTCGTTTTCCACCGGTCTTAAGTAGACAATCGGCTCAAAAACCTGTACAAGGGGAAACAGAATTTCAGCTTCCGGCATGGTATCCGGGAAAATGCAAACAGTATCAGTATTCATATGAAGACATTACGTGAAAAGATTACTTTTATATTAACCGCCCTGGCCTACCTGGTCTTTCACATCCGGACCGGTCCGACCCTTGGCGCCATGATTGCCGGTACCATTGAACAGCTGTTGACAACCGCTCCGTACTGTATCGGCTTTACCTTTGTTCTGGTAGCTATAATCCGTTATATGCACGATGGCAAGCGGCCTCCCTGGGACCGGATTGCAAGAATTTTTTTTACCATCGGTATTTTATTCGCCTTTTATTTTGCCCTGTATGAGTATGGAGACCGGGCACATCAAAAACAGTTGCAACTGAAAGGGGAGAAGCCGGCTATCGAATCACTGTACCGGCAGGATGATAACCCGATGGTGCCGTTGTATTGGGCATGAGGATCCCCTCCCGGCCGATCAGGGTGCCGGGATTGGTAACGGAATTACATCCTGTCTGAGCCCGGTCCCCCAGGATGGCACCGAACTTGCGCAGGCCGCTGTCAATGGTGCCGGTTTCGGTTTTGACCTTAACACTGCCGGGCAGGAAACGGAGGTTTGCAAATTTTGTCCCGGCTCCGAGGTTGGCATCACCGCCGAGAATAGAGTCGCCGAGATAGGCAAAATGACCGGCCTTGGCATCGTTTAAGAAGATAGAGTGCTTGACCTCCGTGGTATGACCGACCACACACCGCATGCCAACCAGGCAGTACCCGCGCAGGTAGGCACCCTGCCGTATTTCGCTTTGGTCACCGATCATGGCCGGCTCCTTGATCAGGGCGCCGGATTCTATCAGCACGCCTTCACCGAGCAGGATTCTGCTGCCGGTAATGACAACTCCTGCCATGATCACCGAGGCCCCGCTTAATTGCTGCCCATTGCGTGTCACCACCAGTTTTCCCTTGGTGGCATCACCATATATTATATGACAGTCTTCCGCATCCTGCAGATGCTGGTCGTGAAAGATAAGGGGGGTCGAAAGGGGAACACCGTTTGTCAGGTCCGGGTGACTGAATGGACCATGGACTGTCCGGTCCATATAGGTCTTCAGATTTTTTAATCCATCCCAGACATGGTCGGTACCGGCAAACACTTCTTTTGCGGAAAATTCGGTTAAGTCAAAAAAAGAAGAAGCGTTAAGCATTTAGAACTCCTTGTTTACAGGAAAACGGCCTTTACCATAGTGATTTTTGATCGACTTTCAACAGCATGTATAACAAGCCGTCAACGGAGAAAAAGTAAGCGCTTCATTAACTCCACTCTTGACTTGATAACACCTCGGTGGTCATGAGCACTTATGAGAAAAAGATAAACGTTTTCCCTGTTTTTTGCACCCTGTTTCGGGCCTTATCTTGACTTCACATACGGTCATGTTTACTTTCTTGCAACCAAGCAAGTATTTAACAGTCTCCGCGTATATTGATCTGAAAGTGAAATATACCAATAACAGACTGATATCAGGAGGAGAAAAGTGGAATTTAATGACTCGTTATCCACCAGTATGGATGACTTTGCTGAAAACATCCAGGATATGGAAATCCCTGAACAACTGCCTATGATGGCTGTCCGGGATGTGGTTGTTTTCAACTATATGATTATCCCGCTCTTTGTGGGCAGGCCCGGTTCTATTTCTGCGGTCAACGAGGCCGTCAACGGCGACAAGCTGCTGATGCTGGTCACCCAGAAGGATGCAACCAAGGATGATCCGGACCCGGAAGATGTTTACCAGGTGGGGATGGTCTCCATGATCATGCGGACCTTGAAACTTCCGGACGGCAGGCTCAAGGTTCTGGTTCAGGCCCTGTCCAAGGCACAGATCAAGTCCTATCTGCAGAAAGATCCTCATTTCCGGGTTGAAATAGAGTTGCTTGAAGAGCCGGAAGCCGAAAAGATAACGGTTGAGGATGAGGCCCTGATGCGGACGGTGCGGGAGCATACCGAGAAGATAATGTCTCTGCGCGGTATTCTGTCCTCGGATCTCATGATGATTATCAACAACATAGAAGAACCCGGCAGACTTGCCGACCTGGTAGGATCCAACCTTCGTCTGAAAATTTCCGAGTCACAGCAGATTCTTGAAACCACGGATCCGATCAAGCGGTTGCGCCTTGTTGCTGATCTGCTCAACAAAGAGCTTGAAGTCTCCACTGTCCAGGCGAAAATACAGTCCGATGCCAAGGAGGAAATGTCACGTTCTCAACGTGAATATTTTCTGCGCGAACAGATGCAGGCCCTGAAAAAAGAACTGGGCGATGAAGATGCCTATGGTCAGGAAATAGATGAGCTTCGCAAAAAGATAAAGAAGAAAAAAATGCCCAAGTATGCCCGTAAAGAGGCACGCAAGGAGCTGAAACGACTTGATATGATGCATCCTGATGCATCTGAATCAAATATTATTCGTACCTATCTTGACTGGATTCTTGACCTGCCCTGGAAAAAATCCAGCAAAGACCTGCTGGATTTGAAGGTTGCGGCAAAGGTGCTTGACGAAGATCATTACGGTCTGGAAAAGGTAAAAGAACGTATTCTTGAATTTCTGGCTGTACGCAAGCTCAATCGTAATAGCAAGGGACCTATTCTCTGTTTTGTCGGACCTCCCGGCGTGGGCAAGACCTCGTTGGGCCAGGCTGTTGCCCGGGCCATGGGCCGCAAGTTTTATCGTCTGTCCCTGGGCGGCATGCGTGACGAGGCGGAAATTCGCGGCCATCGTCGGACCTATATCGGCGCCATGCCCGGCCGTATTCTGCAGGGATTAAAGAATGTAAAGAGCAATAATCCTGTCTTTATGATGGACGAGATTGATAAGATAGGTGCTGATTACCGCGGCGATCCATCCTCTGCCCTGCTGGAGGTCCTTGACCCGGAACAGAACAGCAGCTTTTCCGATCATTACATGAACATGCCCTTTGATTTGTCCAAGGTAATGTTTATTACCACGGCCAACCGCAGTGATACTATTCCCGGGCCACTCATGGACCGGATGGAGGTTATCCGGCTTGCAGGATATACCCTGGAAGAGAAAATTGAGATTGCCCGCAGGTATCTTCTGCCCAGGCAGATTGTGGAAAACGGTATCAAGCCGAGCCGGATCAAGCTGGACAATAAAACCCTGCAGATTATCGTCACCAACTATACCCATGAGGCAGGTGTGCGGAATCTTGAGCGGGAGCTCGGCAAGATCTGCCGCAAGCTTGCCCGCAAGATAGCCGAGGGCGGCAAAGGCCCGTATACGATTTCCAAAAATACCCTGGAAAAATATCTTGGCCCGCCCAGGTTTATTCCTGATACGGAACTTGATACCCTGATGCAGCCCGGTCTGGTGGTCGGCCTGGCCTGGACCGAGGTCGGGGGAGAACTCCTTCATATCGAGACCTCTATCCTGCCCGGGAAGGGCAAACTTCTGCTCACCGGTCAGCTCGGAGATGTGATGAAGGAATCCGCCCAGGCTGCCCTGACCTACTGTCGCAGTCGCAGTAAGCAGCTTGGCGTTGCCAACAACTATTTTGATACCATTGATATCCACATTCATGTCCCTGCCGGTGCGATCCCCAAAGATGGGCCGTCTGCAGGTATCACCATGACCACGGCCCTCTACTCCGCCATTGTTGAAAAGACGGTGAAAAAAGGGGTTGCCATGACCGGTGAGGTAACTCTCCGGGGGCGGGTGTTGCCCATTGGCGGGCTCAAGGAAAAGGCTCTTGCCGCTCTGCGCTATGGAATCAATAAGATTATTATTCCCTATGAGAATGAAAAGGATCTGGTGGAAATTCCCCCGGAGCTGCGCAAGAAGATTACCTTTTATCCTGTCAAAAATATGGATGAGGTTATTGAGATTGCCCTTGGAGCATTTACCAGACCAAGTCGCAAAAAAAGTGGTTCCCGTAAGAAGAAGTAACAGCCATTGCCGTAAGTATCCGGGCACCGCCGTGGAACCCGGTTTTTTCATAAAGATGGCCGGAGCGTGACTGCCGGTCATCTTTTTTCTATGTAATGCTGCCGTCTTTTCGACATTTTATATTTATATGCGAACATTTTTTTTTCGTGCCTTTGTCATTATTCTCTGTGTTGCAGTTAATGCAGCGGCCTGGTTTGGCCTGTATGTGTACAGCTCGGTACCCGGTGATCATGAAACCATTGGCCATGAAGTTACCGTTGTTATTCCAAAAGGTGCCGGTGTCCGGCAAATCAAGCAGATACTCGCCGAAGAGGGTGTGATTCAGGATGATTTTCGATTTCTGATTCTGGTTCGACTGTTAAAAGAGGGAAAACGGTTGCGTGCCGGTGAATTTAAGGTTCCCCTGGGACTGACTCCACTGCAGGTCCTGCGTTTTCTTGCAACTGCCCAACCTGTTAAATATCGAGTCACTATCCCGGAGGGCTGGACCATGGAACAGGTTGCAGCTGCTTTTGCCCGTGACCAGTGGGTTGATCCTGAAAAATTTCTTCAGCTCTGTCGGGATAAGGAATTTATCCGTCAACAGGGGCTCCGGGTTGATTCCCTGGAAGGTTATCTTTTTCCTGAAACGTATACCCTGGTTCGTGGTGAGGTGGATGAAAAGTCTCTTCTCTCCAGCATGATTCATCGTTTTATGAAGGTCTGGGACGGGTTGGATAAGCCGGCTGATCTGTCGTTGAATCGTCACCAGTTGGTAACCCTGGCATCGATTGTGGAAAAGGAAACCGGGGCGGCTGTGGAACGTGCCCGTATAGCGGGAGTATTCTATAATCGCCTGAACAAAGGGATGCCTTTGCAGTCCGACCCGACAACCATTTATGGCTTGGAGAATTTTAACGGCAACCTGACTCGAGCTGATTTAAAAACAGAGACACCGTATAATACCTATGTAATTTCCGGCCTTCCGCCCGGCCCCATCTGCAATCCGGGTCGTGCGGCCCTGCAGGCTGTGCTGGAGCCGGAAAAAGTCCCATATTATTATTTTGTTTCAAAAAATGACGGCAGTCATGTTTTTTCCACAACCCTGCAGGAGCATAACCGTGCTGTGTATAAATTCCAGAAAAGACCGCAGGCAGCCAGGGTGGATCAGAAATGATAAGGGTTTTACAGCCGGCAGGCTTTGCATGTATGTTTCAGTTTGAGGTCGTTGACGGTCCCAAGGGGCCGGCAGCCGCCAATGTAAATAAAATATGATCGTAACTATTCAGGAGCACCTCACGGAGTCTGCGCTTACCTCTTCGCCCATTTAAGCCTGCTCGAGTAGCACAAGTACGCTTCACAGTCTTAAATGAACAGGTAAGCGTAGACTCCGAATCTAAGGCACTCCTGAACAGTTACAGGAAAGTGGTTTTGCAAGTTTTCTGCACCACCTGAATAGTTACATATGATCTAACATTCCGGTTCCGAACCGGTACATATAAAGATTTGACAAGGGGACATCCTGGTGATGTCCCCTTTTTTATGGTTCACCCTTTGGCCAAAATTGTTTATACAGATGTACTGATTGATTTTTTAACCATTTTCTCCGGATGTCGAAATTGTGAAGATAGGCCTTGCTCAGATAAATCCAGTTATCGGAGATTTTGATTTCAATCTTTGCCGGATAACCGAGGTAATGCAGGCAGCTGAGAGGGCAGGGTGCAGCCTGGTGATTTTTCCGGAACTGACGCTGTGCGGCTATCCTCCCCAGGATCTTCTGGAACGACCTTCTTTTATCAACGATCATGACCGGGTTTTGGATGTACTGCTCCACAGGGTCACTGATATGGCAGTTGTCCTTGGTGCCCTGGAGCAACGGCAGGGGCCGGGAAAACCATTGTACAATTCCGCTCTGTTTCTCCACCAGGGCAAGGTGATCCAGCGGGCACGCAAGCAGTTGCTTCCCACCTATGACGTCTTTGACGAGAGCCGCTACTTTGAGCCCGGTGGTCCCGGCACGACGTTTTCTTTTCATGGCCTGACCCTGGGGATGTCGGTTTGTGAAGATATCTGGCATGAGTCCATGCAGTACAGTGTTGATCCGGTTGTCTCACTGCTCAGAGAAAACAGGGAGTTGGATATCCTGATTAATATCTCCGCATCTCCTTACTATCATGGGAAACTTTACGCACGCAATCAGCTGTTTTCGTCCCTGTGCCGCAGACATGCGCTTCCCCTGCTCTATGTCAACCAGGCAGGAGGTCAGGATTCTTTAGTCTTTGACGGTCATTCCATGGCCCTTAATCGCCGGGGTGAGGTCTGCGCAAAGGCAGCGGGGTTCAGCGAAGACCTGCTGCTGATTGACTCGACTGAACTGTTGCAGGAGTGCAGCGGCGTTACACTCCCGGAAGACTCTATCAACCAGGTCCGGGACGCGCTGGTACTTGGCCTGCGGGATTATCTGCATAAAACCGGATTTAAGCAGGCAGTGCTCGGACTTTCCGGCGGGATTGATTCTGCAGTTACAGCTGTCCTGGCAGCCCTTGCCCTGGGGCCGGAGAATCTTCTCTGCGTGGCACTTCCCTCTCCTTATACCTCACAGATATCTGTTGATGATGCCCGCTCACTGGCGGAAAATCTGGGCTGCGGCTTTGAAAATATTCCCATTGCCGGGGTAATGGAGGCATATCATGATGCCCTGCAGCCTTTTTTCAAGGGGCTGGCTGAAGACGTCACTGAACAGAATATCCAGGCCAGAATTCGCGGCAATCTCCTGATGGCCCTGTCCAACAAGTTCGGCAGTATGCTCCTCTCCACCGGCAATAAATCAGAAATGGCAGTGGGGTATTGTACCCTGTACGGGGATATGAGCGGCGGTCTGGCCGTGCTGGCCGATGTCCCCAAGGTTATGGTCTATGAACTGGCCCGTCTGATGAACAGGGAAGGGGAGATTATTCCAGGGCGTATTATTTCCCGTCCTCCCACCGCGGAACTGAAACCGGATCAGTGTGATGAGGATGATCTGCCCTCCTATGAGATACTGGATCCGATTCTCACCGCATACCTGGAAGAGCACCTGGGAATTGAAGAGATAGCTGCCCGGGGGTTTGACCGGCAGGTTGTGGAGGATATTGTCCGCCGTATCCGGATAAACGAGCATAAACGAAAACAGGCCCCGCTGGGTATAAAAGTCACCTCCAAGGCCTTTGGACACGGCAGGCGCTATCCCATTGTGCAGGGGTTTAAGGGATAGATGTAAGGGGCGGAATTCAGGTGCTGTCTATTTTCTGTCCGTGAGCTGTAATTTCCAGGGAAAATGAGGGTGAAGCAATTGCTCAACAGGTTAAGAGGTGACGAAAATGTAGCTTCTCAACAGGTGGTGGTTAAACGCCTGGATCCCCGATAACCACATTCGGGGATGACGATCCGAATTACCTGCAACTCCGTCATTGCGGCAGGTTGTTGGCCGGAGACAGTGTAGACTTCGATCCATAAAACAGGGCTACGTTGAGGATTTCGAGATTGAAGATCGGCCGAAGATATGTTGCAGTGTCTACTCAGAATGTGAAGTTATTTTTGATTGCACCCTAAATACAGCAACTTGCCACTATTTCTTGAGAAGTTACAGGAAAATGTCCTGAAAGCTCAAAAAACGGATACCTTTTGTTTCATGAACCCGCCCCGTAAACTTATCTCCGCCCTGATCTGGTTGCCGTTTATTCTCCTGATTATCGGTTATCTTGTTTTTCGTGAACAGACCATTAAACGGCCTGAACATGTTGAGATTACCACGGCCGGATTTATCGAGATGTGTCTGTCCTGTCACCGGGATGAAAAACTTGATCCGGCCCATGATGCCAAGGTGGTGGGGTGCTCTCCCTGCCACCTCGGTGATGCCCTGGCTGTTGACAAGGATAAGGCCCATAAGGGAATTGTAATTAATCCCGGTGACCTGAGGGTGGTGGATAAAACCTGTGGTGTGGAGGGCTGCCACCCGGCAGACGTCATTAAGGTGAAGAATTCTCTGATGGCGACCAACCGGGGGATTTTATCGACCCTGCTTTATTACTGGGGTGAGCGGGACTCTCAGCATGCCGAGATTACAGTGGAACAACTGCTTGCAAGTGGTGAAACCTCGCTGGCCCTGGATTATTTCCGTAAACTCTGTGCCACCTGTCATCTCTGGAAGCAGAAAAACGATCTGCCCGGTGCACCATCATTTTTTAATGAAAAAGGCGGCGGCTGTACCGCCTGTCATTACATCCTGCCGGAGGGAACAGAGCAGATAACCGTGACCTCTTTTGCCGAGCAGGGGAGTGACAATGCCGACAAAAAGAAAAAGAAGCCCCATCCCCTGATAGTCAAGAAAATTCCTGAAGAAAACTGCATACGCTGTCATAACCGTTCCGGTCGTATCGGCATCTCATATACCGGTATATTTGAGGCGGAAGGCTATGGCACGCCGTATGAAAAGGGAGGGCTGTCCTCCAGACGTCTGCCCGGCGACCGTTTTTATCTCAAGATTGCCGAGGATATTCATCATAAAAAAGACATGGCCTGCATTGATTGTCATACCCGGGACGAGATAATGGGTGACGGTAAACAGTATGCCCATTACGAGGAGCAGTTAGAGATAAGTTGTGAGGGGTGTCATTCGCGTACGCCGGGTACGACCCGCAAGGGGAATACGATGACCAACATCGAGCAGGAAAAAGAGGCGTTTGTGCTCATCGGCCGCAATGACGGCAGGAAGCACCCCCTGCATATACCCAAAGAGGGTGCATGTACCTATGCCGGCCATAAACGGCTGACCTGTGAAGCCTGTCATTCCACCTGGGTGCCGCAATGTTACGGCTGCCATGCCAAGCGTGACGCGGGTGATACTCATCTGGACAAACTCACCCTGAAAGAGACGCCGGGCTGGTGGGAAGAGGGCCGGTCATACATACGTTATGAGAAACCCATGCTTGGCGTCTGGGGTGATGAGGTCGTGATTGTAACTCCGGGCTGTCAGGATGTGGTGACCCTGATCGACGGGCAGGGAAATATTGAAGGCGGTTTTAACCGCTTTACCATGGCGGCTATTAATCCGCATACGACACAGGCGGGTGGGCGAAGCTGTGAAGACTGTCACAGCTCAACTAAAACCATCGGCCTTGGTGAAGGGACAGTGGTGAAAAAAGATGGAAAATGGGAGTTTTTTCCTGTGGATCAGGGGGTAGATACCCTGAAAGGGCGGACTGTTGGTTTTGACACCTTTGTCACCATTGACGGTAAGCAGCTCCAGCATGGTTCCCGTGCCGATCTGCGTCCTTTTAATGGTGATGAACTGAAACGTATCCTGCGGGTTGGTCTCTGTCTGAAATGTCACAGGACCTATGACGATCCAGCCTATAAAAATTATGATCCCCGGAGGCCCTGCCCGGTATACCAGGAACCGTAAGGGGCAAATTCTGCAATGAGCTGGATTGCCGGAAATGGATCTCCGCATGCCGACAGGATTTAAGAGTAAGTACTGTATGAAACTATAAAATGATTATATTCCAAGACGTTATCAAGTCAACATCGTAGTTGATGAAGTGCTTGCGATTCAGGAAAGATACTCTTTTTTTATCTGATTGATGAGGAGTGATCCAAAGTTGTTTACAGACGGCAAAGGAAGCGGTATCTGTTGCCTGACAACGTATGGAATATCCAATCCAATTTCCAGGGGATAATTATGTGGAAAAATATTCAACCGGCGCCTCCGGATTCAATCCTGGGCTTGACTGAACAGTTTAAAAAGGATCAGAATCCTCACAAGGTAAACCTCGGTGTCGGGGTATATAAAGATAACAGCGGTAAAACACCTATTCTTGCAGCCGTGAAAAAGGCGGAGCAGATGCTTCTTGCCGCTGAGACGAGTAAGAGTTACCTGCCGATTTCCGGAGATCCGGCCTATGACAGGGCTGTACAGAAGCTTGTGCTTGGCGCTGAAAGTGATGCCTTTCAGTCCGCAAGGGCAGTGACTGTCCATGCCCCGGGCGGAACCGGGGCATTAAAGGTCGGTGCCGATCTCTTGAAACGGTTTATGCCGGAGGCCCGGGTATGGGTCAGTTCTCCAACCTGGGCAAATCATAATGGTATCTTTGGTGATGCTGGTTTTGCAATCAAAAATTACAGCTATTATAATCCTGAAACCAGGGGGCTGGACTTTGACCGGATGATTGCCGACCTGGGCAGGGTACCGGCTGGTGATATTGTTGTGCTGCATACCTGCTGCCATAATCCGTCCGGTGTTGACCTGGATCAGGGGCAATGGGATGAGGTGGTCCGGCTGGCTGAACAGCAGGGCTGGATCCCTTTTCTTGATTTTGCCTACCAGGGATTTGGCGACGGTGTTGTGGAGGACCGTTATGCGGTGGAACGTTTCGGGACCGCAGGGATTGATTTTCTGGTGGCCAGTTCTTTTTCCAAGAATTTCGGGCTGTACAATGAACGGACCGGCGCCCTCACCGTGATCTGTCCCGGTGCCGATGAGGCTATTGTGGCCTTGAGCCATGTGAAGACCGTCATCCGGACCAATTATTCCAATCCGCCGGCCCATGGCGGTTTGGCGGCAACCATCATCCTGGAAGATTCACAGTTGTATGAGCAATGGCTGGCTGAGTTGGCCGACATGCGGGTGCGCATCAAGGATATGCGCAAAAGGCTTGTCCAGGGGCTTGCCGATTGCGGAGTTGCCGGAGATTTTTCATTTATTGAAAAGCAGCGCGGGATGTTCTCCTTCAGTGGACTGTCTGATAATGTCGTCAACTGGCTGCGAACTGAAAAAGGCATCTACATGGTCGGCGGGGGACGAATCAACCTGGCCGGGTTGACAACCGACAACATCGATTATGTCTGTCGGGCCATTGGCGAGGCAATGGAGACTGCTGCCTGATATCTTAGAGGATAAATTTTATCGTATAACGCAGAAATCGTGCGAGAAGAGAGTACAATAGCAGACTTATTTATCCTGGTTGTCAGGCTGTTTTGCTCCACAGAAGCGGCAGGTATCATGTTTTGCAGGAATTTTTTTGTTGCAGGATGGGCAGCGTTTAAACTGGGGTAACAGGTTAAACAGTGCCAGCAGCATGACCAGGGCGCCTGCAATGATCGGGACGGGCGCTGAGGCCAACTGGCTGTCGTAGTTCTGCAATCCTGCTGTTAAGGAAATAAGTCCGACTATAAAGGCAATAGCTCTTAAAAACATGCTGCTCTATCTCCATCTTTACTGAGGTGCTGCTGATATATAAGTTTGCTGTTTCCCGGTAACGCATTGGAGCTGTACCCGGGTTTCATGGAGCGCTTACGTTTTCCCCTTTATCCTGGCTGTACTGCCTCAGTACAGCCTGTAGCTTCCAGGGCGATGACAGGCATTCTCTGCCTAACCCGTACTCAGTTATTATTTCGCAGAAGCTTAAAAATTCATCCATTAAACGGGTTGTTACCTTGTCACGATGTTGAATAATACGCAACTGACGCCGCATATTGATTCCCTCTATGCTCAGACTGTTCAGCCAGCCCTTTTCGGTTTCCCGGCAGATAGTAAGCTCTGAGAGGCACGCCGCGCCCACCCCTGATTCCACAGCTTTTTTTATGGCCTCGGTATGCCCCATTCTGGTTACTACTTTCAGCAGATTGACATGTTTTCCCAGCATGTTTTTGAAGATTTCCGCAGTCCCTGATCCCTCCTCGCGCATAACCCAGGCAGTTTCCTGGAGGTCGTGGGGGATTTGAAATTTATCTTTAGTGGCCAGAGGATGGGTGGGACTGACAATGACGACCAGCTGGTCCTCAAACCATGGCACCGCTCTTACGGTGTCATCATTGATGACACCTTCGACAAAACCGAGATCCATGACGCCCTGGGCAATAAGATTTTCAGCCTGTTTGGTATTGGCGACCAGCATATTGATACGTGTTTCAGGGTGGAGTCGCATGAAGGCACCGATCAGGTAAGGCAGGACATAGTTTCCTATGGTGGAACTGGCAATAATCTCCAGAGAACCTGCTACCGTATCTCGTTTTTCGGTGAGCATGGATTCGACATTCCATACCTGAAAGGTAATATCTTTGGCCATGGGGAGCAGATAACGACCGCGGTCATTGAGGAGTAAACTGCGACCGTGCCGGTCAAAGAGCGGTCCGGCAAGTTGGTTTTCAAGTTCTCCAAGGGCCATGCTGACGGCTGACTGCGTAAGAAACAGTTTTTTACTTGCCTTGGTTACCTGCCGGGTCTCGGCTACGGCAATAAAAATTTCAATCTGTCTGAGAGTAATCGGCATGAAGAATTCCTGATCAAAGCAATTAAAGAAAAATATAATTATTTTAAATTATTGTTTTACCATCGTAACATGAAAAATATGAAGGTCAACAGCTTTCCTCAACTGAACAGAGAAAACATTTTGCCGGGGATAAAAATGAATGAAGCTTCATTTTTTGTTGACAACACCCCGCATGCTTCAGTACTGTGTCATGCATAAATTCTGATGGGTTATCCCAACGGAATTGATGGAACAGTCAAAGACTTTTGAAACGTACCGCTTTAACGGAGACATAAGATGGATCAGCAAATCCTGACCAATATAATCTACGTTACCATTTTCCTCATTGGCGCTCTGCTGTTCGGCTTTGGCCCCATCATCATTGTCAAACTCCTCTCGCCGTCATCCGGCACCCGAAATATTGCCAACAATACAGGTCAGTTTATTGAGTGCGGTATGGTACCCATCGGCTCCGCCTGGATTCGATTCGGTATAATTTATTACCTCTATGCACTTATTTTTCTGGCATTTGATGTCGATGTTCTGTTTTTGTTTCCGGTTGCTGTTGCCTATAACAGCCCGGAATTTTTAGTCCGCGATTTTGTCGAAGTCCTTATTTTTGTCGGCATTCTGTCGTTGGCCATAGTTTATGCCTGGGTGAAAGGAGTCTTCAAGTGGGAACAGAAAAAGTACCATCATCAATAGTTCAGTTTGCTCAACTTGACAAACTGCTCTACCTCTGTCGGGCCAATTCACTTTGGCCGATGACCTTCGGTCTTGCATGCTGTGCCATTGAAATGATGAGTACAGGTGGCTCCAGATTTGATATCTCCCGGTTTGGTGCAGAGGTATTTCGTCCCTCACCGCGTCAGTCCGATGTAATGATCGTGGCTGGGACAATTACCAAGAAAATGGAACCGGCGGTAAAAACACTCTACGATCAGATGCCCGAACCTAAATGGGTTATTGCCATGGGTAACTGCGCCATATCCGGCGGACCGTTTAAATGTAAAAATAATTATAATGTTGTAGAGGGGGCGGATCAGTTCCTCCCTGTGGATGTTTATATTCCGGGATGTCCCCCCCGGCCTGAAGCATTACTTGAAGGCATCATGACCCTGGAAGAGAAGCTGACCGGCTCTCGTCGCTGGCCGCGTAGACAACCAGAGAAAATTGGAAGTCTCACATGAGTATTGTAGAAGAAACCAGAATCGCGCTGCTTGAGTTATTTCCCGAGGCTGCTGCTGCAGATGCGGAAGCAAGGGCAGCAGCACAGGCAGAGGCCGAAGAAAAAGCTGCTGCCGAGGCTGCTGCAGCTGCAGAAGAGCAAGATGATGAAATGGAAACTGCTCCGGACGAGACGGATTCCATGGAATTAGAAACGGAGAGTGCAGACGATAGTCCAGTTGAAGGTGAGGCTGAGGCAGACTCTGCTGCACCGGAAGCCGATGCAAAGCCTGAACCTGAAGAACCGGAAGAGGAAGGCCCGAGAGAAAACGGGGTCATGCTGACCGATCATGCAGCCCGGGGAACGGCTATTGATGTGCTCTGTGATCCTGAACAGGTTGTTGAAGCGGCCAAAATAATGGATCAGGAAGGTTTTTATCTTGAATCAATTACCGGAGTGGACTGGATCAAGGATGAAAAACTGGAGGTAATTTACGATTACAATCAGTTTGGTCTGGAACCCTGTCGTGTTGCGGTCAGAACGTTTATTCCCCGTGCTGAACCGGAGATTGTGACTATCTCGGATGTGCTACCGTCGGCAGACTGGCATGAGCGGGAAACCCATGATTTTTACGGCATAAAATTTACAGGGCATCCTCACCTGATTCCTATCCTGTTGCCCGAGGATTCAGTCATACATCCACTCTTAAAGGACTTTAAGCCATGACAGTACCTATCAAGTGCCGACATGATGAGACTTTTGTTCTCAATCTTGGTCCGCAGCATCCTGCCACCCATGGTGTCTTACGGGTCAAGCTGACCATGGATGGTGAGTATATTGTCCATGCTGAACCTGTCCTGGGCTATATTCACCGGATGCATGAGAAAATGGCTGAGGATGGCAATTTCGCCCAGTTCATGCCCAATACAGCCCGGATGGATTATCTCCATGCCCTGGCCTATAACCATGGATATTGTCTTGCAGTAGAACGCGCAGCCGGAATTGTGGTCCCGGAACGGGCCGAGTATATCCGGGTGATAACCGTGGAGCTGAACAGGATAATCAGTCATATCCTCTGGTGGGCGGCATTTCTCCTTGATCTTGGTGGATTCACCCCGCTTCTCTATGCCTTTGATGATCGTGAACAGGTTCTTGATCTCCTTGAACGTGTTACCGGCTCCCGTCTGACATACTGCTACTTCCGTTTCGGCGGGGTGTACAATGATATTGATGATGAATTTATTGAGGGGACCTACGCATTTATCAAACGCCTTCGTTCCAGAATGCCGAGTCTCTATCATGATCTGGTCACCGGTAACATCATCCTGCAGAAGCGTTTAAAGGGAATTGGCATCATCACCGAAGAGCAGGCCCGTCGTTATGGATGTACTGGTCCGGTTGCCCGTGGATCCGGCATAAATTACGATATTCGGAAAAATGAAGCATATTCTGCGTATCCTGATTTTGATTTTGATATTCCCGTCTATAACGAATGTGATTCATTTGCCCGTTACATGGTGCGAATGGACGAGATCGAACAGTCCTTACGAATTGTTGAGCAGGCATTGGATAAACTTCCGGACGGCCCGGTTAAGGCTAAAGTTCCCAAGATTCTCAAACCGGCTGAAGGTGATTACTGGGCTTCTGTGGAAACCGCCCGTGGTAACCTGGGAATGCGGTTGGTCTGTGATGGAAAGAAGAATCCGTATAAACTGAAACTGCGTTCCCCAACCTTCTGTAACTTGAGCTGCTTCGGCGAGGTTGCCGAAGGTATGTTGCTGGCGGATGCCCTGGCGTTTATGGGCAGTCTGGACCTGGTTATTCCTGAGATAGATCGATAAGCGGAAAAGGGGTAGAAAAATTATGGACACAAGTATCTGGCGCCCGATTCTCTATCTGATAGGCATAATGGCCTTTGCCGGCCTGAATGCAGCCTATCTCGGTTGGTGTGAGCGTAAAGGCGCTGGTCGTATTCAGCGTCGTACAGGACCTATGGAAGTTGGTATCCAGGGACTGCTGCAACCTCTGGCTGATGGACTGAAACTTATGTCCAAGCAGTTACTGGTTCCCCAGGGAGTTGATGGGATACTTTTCAGAGTAGCTCCTATCCTGGCCATGATACCGGCCCTGACCTCCTTTACTGTTATTCCATTTTCCGGAAATATACAGGCTCGGTCAGTTGAGTTGTCGGCTCTTCTGCTCTTTGCCCTGGCATCAATCGGCATGATAGCTATTCTGCTTGGCGGCTGGGCTTCGGGTAATAAATATGCTGTAATCTCTGCAGCCCGTTCCGTGTCACAGAACCTTGCCTATGAGGTACCGATGCTGGTGACCCTTATCACCATCGTGATGATTACCGGCTCTTTGAATCTCGAAGACATTGCCCTTCATCAGCAGGGCGGCTTCTGGCACTGGAATATCTTTGCCCTTGATAAATCGATATTCATGCCCATCTCCTTTATTATCTTTTTTATCTGCTCCGTAGCTGAAACAAACCGTGCACCCTTTGATATGGCAGAAGCCGAGTCAGAACTTGTAGCCGGTTTTATGACCGAGTACGGCTCCATGGGCTTTGGTCTGTTTATGATGGGCGAATACCTGAACATGGTTATCGGGGCATGTCTGATTACCATCCTTTTTCTGGGCGGTTGGGATTGTCCTTTCGGATTGTTCCCCGGTGTATGGTGGTTTCTTCTCAAGATATACATGCTGTTATTTACTGTGATCTGGGTACGCTGGACTTTCCCGAGAACACAGATCTATAAACTGCTCAACCTGTCGTGGAAAATTTTGATTCCCTTTTCGTTGGTGAACCTGTTGGTCACGGCAGCATTTATCAAGATCTTCTGATGTTGACGATCACTACAGGCGACAGCCTCAGAATAAACTAAACGATCTGATCAAATCATGAGTGAATATTGGAATGATGTCATAGGCGGGAGCAAAAGTCTTTTAATCGGACTTTCCATTACTGCCAGAGAATTTTTCAAGCCGGTGGTTACGGAACAGTATCCTTGGGTTGTTCCCGAGATGACTCCAAGGTACCGTGGCCATATCGAGCTTGTTAAAGATGAAAAAACCGGCAAACCGAAATGCGTTGTCTGCGGAATGTGCCAGAGAGGCTGTCCTTCAGGCTGCATATCTCTTGCCGGAAAGAAACCCGAGGGTGAAAAGAAGAAGGCATTGACCAAGTATCATCTTGATTTTACAACCTGCAGCCTCTGCGGCACTTGTGTAGAGAGCTGTAACTTTGGTGCCATTCAATTCTCACACGATTACAATCTGGCCAGTACCAGGAAGGAAGATTATATTTTTGATCTTCTTAAACGACTGGAGGAACAGGGCTGATGCAAGCAACAATCTGTCAGACAGTTGCCAACCCCTCGCTTTTTTCAGGTGAAAGCTTTGTTGGCCTTATTTTTCTTATCACCATAGGCCTGATTTTTGCCGGAGCCTGGATAGCAACTGTTTCCAAAAGGCTGGTCCGATGTGTTGCCGGTTTGGCTGTTTGTTTTACCGGCGTTGCCGGAGCCTATTATTTTCTGCTCAGCCCTTTTCTGGCCATGATGCAGATGCTGATCTATGTAGGTGCAGTCTCTATCCTCATAGCATTTGCTATCATGATGGCAACCCCCGAGGAGGGAGAAACCGCCGGGACCAAAGGAGCCGGACTTGCCGGACCTCTCGGGATCGCGGTTGGTTCACTTATCTTTGCCGCGCTGTCGATTCTGGGAACAAAAACCCAGTGGCATGTTTTTCCTCGTCAGGGGAGCGGTGATATGGAATCCATGGGTAAAATCCTGCTTACAAGTCATTCAATGGTTTTTGAGCTGGTCTCCCTTGTCCTGTTGATTGCTATTATCGGCGCTCTGGTTCTGGCGCGTAAAGGAAGGAATTAGATTATGGCTATTCTTAACCTGTACAACTGCTTAAATACCTATCTGGTTATTGGTGCCATGCTCTTTGGCTTTGGAATCTACGGCCTGGTATCACGCCGAACTATCATCGGTATGCTTATTGCCTCCGAACTTGTACTTTCCGGGGCAAGCATGAACTTTATGGCTTTTAATCGATTTCTGGCACCTGATCCTGCCATTGGTCAGATTTTCACCCTGTTTATCATGGCTATTGCAGCAGCAGAGGCTGCTATTGCCGTCAGTATCGTGATCTCTGTGTACAGAAATTATAAATCCATTGATACTGTTGATATCGTTGATATGCATGGATAGGTGGGATTGCTCCTGAAATTGAGTAAGAACATTAAACCTGTTGAGTTTACTGAAGGGTATACAGCCGGATATTCCGGCTACCCGAGAGGATGATTATGGACCCTGTTTCCACAACTGCAAACATTGTTGAAAATGCCAACCTGGGCCTGGCGGTTATGATACCGCTCTTTGGCGCACTGGTTGTCATGACACTCAAAAAGCACCCTAATTTAAGGGAATTCACATCATTCTGTTCATCAGTTCTGCTGTTCAGCGTTGTGCTTTCCTTTATCCCTGCCCTCCGGGAAGGGAAGACATTGGTGTATAATGTTTTTAACATTCTACCTGGTCTTTCTCTTACCTTGAGAGCAGACGGCTTTTCCATGATTTTTGCCATGGTAGCTTCATCTCTGTGGATGATAGCTGTATTTTACTCACTGGGTTATATGAGAGCCCATGATGAGCCGTGTCAGACCCGGTTCAATGCCTGTTTTGCCCTGGCAATTTTTGGTGCAATCGGCGTGGCGCTTTCCGACAATTTTTTCACCATGTATCTCTTTTATGAAGTAGTTTCCGTATGTACGTATCCGCTGGTCGGTCATCATCAGGATGCAGAAGGATATGCCGGAGCCCGTAAATATATTGTTTACCTGACAACAACGGCAAAAATGTTTCTCCTGCCGGCCATGATCCTTATATATGTTCTGGTAGGAAACCTCGATTTTCCCCACCAGATGTTTACCGGCATGTTTCCGGCAGATGCCAAGAGCTGGGTCGTCATAATGCTCTATGTATTCTGTATCCTCGGTTTTGCAAAAAACGGTGTCATGCCCCTGCATCACTGGCTGCCGGGAGCAATGGTTGCACCAACGCCTGTATCTGCTCTTCTCCATGCAGTTGCCGTTGTTAAGGTCGGCGTATTCTGTACCACCCGGACCATGCTCTATGTCTTTGGTGTGGATACAATGAGTAAACTCAATCTTGGTATTCCAACGGCGTATTTTGTCGGATTTACCATCTTGATGGCATCTGTTATAGCGCTGAGTAAGAACAATTTAAAGGCAAGGCTCGCCTATTCAACGGTCAGCCAGCTCTCCTATATTATTCTCGGTGTTGCCCTGTTGACACCGCACGGAATTGAAGGTGGCTTGATTCACATTGTCAATCACGCCTTTTCCAAGATTACGCTCTTCTTCTGTGCAGGTGCCATTTTTATTGCAACACATAAAAAAGACATCTCTGAAATGAGCGGTCTTGGACGGACCATGCCCTTTACCTTTGCCGCCTTTGGTGTTGCCTCACTCTCCATGATCGGAGCCCCACCAGTCGCTGGATTTGTCACGAAGTGGTACCTGCTGGTCGGGTCAATGGAAGCACATCAAATAGGTATACTGCTGATCCTCATTGCATCTACCGTACTTAATATTGCATACTTTGCTCCGGTTACGTACAAGGCATTTTTTGGAAAAAGGCCTGAAGGAGAACTTGAAACAGGCATTAAAGAGGCCCCTATGACCATGCTGGTTCCGATTCTTATTGCCGCAACAATATCTGTGGTCATAGGTATTTATCCTAACTTTATGATGCAATTTGTCAAGGCGGTGACAGGATGATCCGGTTTATTGAATATCTGCAGACCCAACGTATGAAGACCGTTATTATGGTCTGCTATATACTGCTCGTTGTGATTGCGGTATTTGCAGCGATGGTTGACAAGTCCCATGCTCATACCTGGGCAGAACAGCATATTCCTTTTTTCTGGTCTATCTTTGGATTCTGTGCTGCTGCAGCAGTAATCGGTATTGCCCGCTGGTTCGGCAAGGCCGGTATTCAGCAGCCCGAAGATTATTACGAACATTCAATCTGGCTTGATGATTCAGAAGAGTAGGCCAAGCTCAAGAACGTAGTTCAGCGAGGAAAAGTCAATGACAGGTAGTTTTATTCATCCAGCACTGATCATGATTATTGGTGCGTTGCTTCTGCCCTTTATCCGCGGGCCGTTGCGCAAACCGTATCTGCTTCTTGTACCGCTGCTTGCAATGGTGGCTGTTATAAGTAACAACATGCTCTCAGGTACCTTTGCCACCTATCAGTTCATGGACTGGCAACTGGTGTTCGGGCGCGTGGACAAGTTGTCTTCGGTGTTTGCTTCGATTATGGCCTTGATGGCTGTAATCGGCACCCTGTATGGGATGCATGTTGAGAAGACGGGTGAACATATGGCAGCATGGTTCTATGTTGCCGGTTCCCTCGGCACTATTTACTCCGGTGATTATATCACCGTGTACCTCTTCTGGGAGATGATGGCCTTTGGTTCTGTTTTCCTGATCTGGTTCAGAAACCGTGCCCAATCTCTGCAGGCCGGGTACCGATACATACTGGTTCACATATTTGGTGGTGTCATCCTGCTGTTCGGCATAATGCTGCGCTATCGTGCAGTAGGAAATATTGAATTTTCCTTGCTTGATGTCAGTAACCCTGAACTATACACGTGGCTGATTATGGCCGGTTTTGCCCTGAATGCTGCAGTTGTACCGCTTCATTCCTGGTTGCCGGATGCATACAGCGAAGCATCGTTCAACGGTGCCGTATTTATGTGCGCTTTTACCACCAAAACAGCTGTATATACGCTGGCTCGTTCCTGCGCAGGAATGGATATTCTGGTTCTCCTCGGTGTCATCATGGCACTGTATGGGGTTATATATGCTGTTATGGAAAATGATATCCGTAAACTCCTTGCCTGGTCCATTGTTTCCCAGGTTGGTTATATGGTAGCCGGGGTCGGGATAGGTACGGAGATGGCTATCAATGGAGCCGCGGCACATGCCGTAGTCCATATTCTGTACAAGAGCCTGCTCTTCATGGGCACTGGTTCGGTACTGTACATGACCGGAAAAACCAAGTTTACCGAACTCGGCGGTCTGTACAAAAAAATGCCGTACACGTTTATACTGACTATGGTCGGCTGTCTCTCCATCTCGGCAGCACCTTTCTTTGCCGCATACGTTTCCAAGTCAATGATCATTACAGCCGGTTTTGAAACGCATTTAAACTGGGCCTCCTGGTTATTGATGTTCGGTGCAACCGGTACGTTCATGTATAACGGAGTAAAACTTCCTTACTTCCTCTTTTTCGGCAAGAACAACTGTTCTGAAGAGACTTGGGAAAAAGCAGCAGATCCGACCTGGAATATGATGGCTGCGATGACTTTTGGTGCTGTGCTCTGCGTCTATGTCGGCTCCGCACCTGGTATCCTTTATTCAATGCTGCCGTATCCTGTACATTATGATCCGTTTACCGCATACCATCTTGCTGAAACGTTACAGATACTTGGTTTTGCTGCCTTGGCTTTTTTCCTTCTTAAAAAGTATCTGGAACCTGCAGATCGGATCTGTCTGGATATGGACTGGTTCTATCGTAAGGGTGGTTTATTTTTCCTCTGGCTTGCCAAGAATCCACTGCAGTGGTTTGACACGGCATGGAGTGAAGTGTACCGCGTAATAGGTTTAAGAACCCTTATGACAACTGCAAAATTCTGGAGCTGGTTTGACTGGCATGCAATCGATGGTGTTATAGACGGTTTTGCACGACTGGTCAGAGGACTTGGCGGCAGACTTCGTATCCTGCAGTCCGGTCAGATACAGTATACGATGTACTTCGCGGCATCTTTTGCAGCGTTTGCTTTGATAGCTTATATACTCCTTCAACTTTCATAAAGGAATCGTAGGGAATGGACAGTTTACTCATCAACGAGGGGTTTCCCCTGCTCAGTTTCCTGATTTTCTTCCCCTTGGCCGGGGCAGTTGTTCTCTTCTTCTTTTCCGGAGAAAAATTTGCACGGCTTTGGACACTGGCAATCACGATTATTGAGGCAATTATTTCAATTCCGTTACTTACCGGTTTTGACATTACAACCCCAAAATATCAGTTCGCCGAGGCGTACTCCTGGATACCGCAGTGGAATATCAACTACATCGTCGGTGTAGATGGTATCTCCATACTGCTGGTGCTCTTAAGTACCCTGATTATGCCGCTTTGTGTCCTTGCATCCTGGAAGTATATTAAAACCAGGGTCACCCAGTTTATGTTCTGTCTGCTCATTATGCAGGTATCCATGGTGGGACTCTTTGTGGCGCTTGATTTCATTCTGTTCTGGGTTTTCTGGGAATTTATGCTTATTCCCATGTATCTGCTCATTGCCGTATGGGGTGGACCACGCAAGGAATATGCATCGATAAAGTTCTTTATATACACCATGGCCGGATCCGTGTTCCTCCTGGTTGCTATCCTGGCCCTGTATTTAAAAAACGGCAGCTTTTTTATACCGGACATGCAGTGGCAGAGTTATTCAACGACCTTTCAGGTTCTCGTCTTTCTCGCCTTTTTTCTTGCCTTTGCCATCAAGGTGCCCATGTTCCCGCTCCATACATGGCTGCCGGCTGCGCATGTTGAGGCACCGACTGCAGGCTCTGTTATCCTGGCATCAGTTCTTCTGAAGATGGGTACGTATGGTATGCTGCGATTCTGCATACCAATTACTCCTGATGCAACCTTTATGTTAGCCCCCTATATACTCTGGTTATCGATAGCCGGTATTATATATGGTGGTTTCACTGCCCTTGCTCAAAGTGACATGAAGAAGCTGATTGCTTATTCGTCTGTGGGGCACATGGGGTTTGTTACACTTGGTATATTTGTCCTCAATACCAGAGGTGTAGAGGGTTCTATAATTCAGATGATCAATCATGGTGTAACAACCGGCGCGCTGTTTCTCTGTGTGGGCATGATCTATGAACGTACGCACAGCCGTGAACTCAGTGTTGCCCAGGGCTGTGGTAAGTTTATGCCCTGGTATGCTACATTTTTAGGACTGTTCTCACTCTCTTCATTCGGCTTTCCGGGAACGAACTCCTTTATTGGTGAGTTTCTCATCCTTGCCGGCACCTTTGAATTTAACAAGGGACTCGCCCTTGCTGCTATTCCAGGTGCAGTTCTGGCAGCAGCTTACATGTTGCGCATGCTGCAGAAACTCCTGTACGGTACTCCTGACAACCCCGATCAATCGTATCTGAAGGACTTGAGTTTTCGTGAGATTGTCGTACTGGCACCGTTTGCAGTTTTTGTTTTCTGGATAGGACTCGGTCCTCAGCCCTTTATTGATATGATCCATGTATCAGTTGGTAATATGCTTGATCAGCTTAACAACTGGCACCAGGTACAGGGCGTAGCCCAGATTATTCTGCAGTAAAGAAGTCGTCGTTAGAAGCTGAACGTTTAAATCTTGAATAAGTAAGGAAAGGAATATCCAATGGCTATTCTCCCCGAATTGGTACTTTTAACTGGAGCACTGGCTTTTTTTGCCCTCAGCCTCAGTAAAAAGCTTGACGGTGCCCAGGTGAGTAATACTGCAATCTTTTTAGGCGTTATTACTTTCATCTGCTCGCTGGTCAGCCTTCATCAGGATACAACAGTCTTTAACGGCTGTTATCAGGTTGATCTCTTTTCGCAGTATTTTAAGCTGATGATCAGTCTTGGCATGGTTTTTGTCCTTATCGCCGGTCAGAACCTTAAAGGTATAGATTTATCGGTTCGTCCCGAATATTACATGTTCCTTTTCCTGAGTTGTCTCGGCTTGATGTCTCTGGTCAGTGCGGTTGAACTTATCACCCTGTTTGTATCCCTTGAGCTCTCATCCTTTGCCCTGTACCTGATGATCCCCATGCGGGATGACGGGACCGGAATCAGGATCCAGATGGAAGCCGGCATTAAATACATACTTTTCGGGGTACTGGCCACTGGTTTTATGCTGTATGGCATGAGTTATATTTTCGGCCTGACCGGAACAACGTATATTAAGGATATCGTGCCCGGTTTGCAGCATGCTTCTGCGCAACCTGCAGCGTTCTTTGCCGTGGTCATGGTACTTACGGGTTTCTTTTATAAACTTGCCATTTTCCCCATGCACTTCTGGGTACCTGATGTTTATGAAGGTGCCTCCAATGAAACAACCTGTTTTGTAGCGACGATACCTAAACTCGGTGCTGTAGCGCTGCTTATTCGGTTTGTTATCATGGTCCCCGGAAATGCTCAGATTTTAATCTACCTTATGATGGTTCTGGCTATCTGTTCCATGTTTTATGGTAATCTCATCGCCCTGGTTCAGACTGATGTAAAAAGAATGCTCGGTTTTTCGGGTATAGCTCATGCCGGTTTTATACTGCTTGGCTTACTCACCATGAACACCAGTGGTTATGCAACTGCAATGTACTATATATCAGGTTATGTTTTTATGAATATAGCCTGCTATACCGTGCTCAGTAATGTTTCAGTAGATGGAGAAAATCTTTCTATCACTGATTTGAATGGTCTGTATAAACGACAACCGATGATGGCCTTCCTGCTTGCCATCGGACTTTTTGCACTTGCCGGGATTCCGCCAATGGTTGGTTTCATGGGAGAGTTTCTCCTGCTTGCCGGTGCATTGAAGCAGGGTTATCTGATCCTTGTAATACTTGCTGCAGTAAATGCAGGTGTTGCCATCTATTATTACCTCACCGTTGTGAAGGCAGCTTTTACAGCTGATCCGGGTGAACGTGCAGATGTACAGATTAACGGGATGACAAAGTTTGGGAGTGTCGCCCTTGTCCTCATAATAATTTTTATGGGTGCCTTTCCAGCAAAAATTATTGCCTTTGCTGATACAGCAGTCAAAACAATAATGTGATATTCTTTACTCCTTACAGATTTATATAAGAAAAGCCCTTGCCATAATGTGGTAAGGGCTTTTTTATATGCCGGAACCGCAGAGTTACGTTCACCATGCTTTATGGAAATTGTCAAGCACGATAACTCTCTTTATTTTTCTCTACTATTTATGTTAATCGGTCAAAGTTGTTTGACAAATATGCTGATTATATGTAATTATGAACTTTTATTAATTAGACATTCATATTGTTTTATTGCGGTATTTTAAATAATTAATCATAGGAGAACCAATGAATAAAACAGAACTTGTCAATCAGATTGCCGAATCCGCCGACATCAGTAAAAAAGCAGCTGGTGATGCCTTACAGGGGTTTATGGATGCTCTAACCGATACACTGGTTCAGGGCGATAAACTTTCGCTTATCGGCTTTGGAACGTTTTCCGTGACTGAAAGATCAGCCCGAACATGTCGTAATCCTCAGACCGGAAAGTCCATGAATATACCAGCCAAAAAAGTTGTTAAGTTCAAGGTCGGAAGTAAGCTTGCCGAGGCTGTTAAATAGGAACAGGAGTTTGGGAATACAACAATCATTTTAGGTGCTGATTGTTTTGTCTGGCCTTGAATTTTGCTTACGACTGCCTTAGTGGAAAAACGGGATTAAAACCTTCATTAGCTCAGCACGGGTTATGACAAGGTTGTTTATTGTCCGGCATAACTGTTTGCAATAGGCTTTGTATATAATTAAAATCAGACTTTGATGTGTTTGATGCTGCAACATTGTCCAACATATCCATGATATAGTTATGTTCTGACAACCTTTAGTTGTTTTGCTGCATGATTCGTTTTTTACTGTTTAGCCATGATGATACCCGGTCGCGTACCATCATGGCTAAATTTTTGCGTCCTCCCCGCACATGAATAGTTGCCCGCTGACCTTCCCGCAGTTTCTCCAGCAAATCTGAATGGACGATTACATCCAGGGAAAAACGTGGTCTGAAAAGCAGGTATTGAGGTGATTGTATCGTATCGGTTTCCGAGTCCGTTGTTTCTTCCTTTCGTACATCAAGTGGACCACCGTAAATTGCCGAAAGGGCCGGGTGAGAAAGTGTTCGAGATACCCTGGGAGCAATTCGCTCCAGTATGCCGTTAAACCGGCCAAGTCCTTCGGGCCGCATGTCTATTTCCACTTCTTCACCAACCTGATCCTTCAACTGAGCAATATCATCCTGGGCAGCAGAACCCCTGATAATTTTTTTACCCGGTTCAACTATCCAGAGGATTTCTGTGCCCTTGTCGAGCCATCGTCCCCGCAGCTGATCAAGGTTGAATGCCAAAACGGTTCCGTCACCCGGAGCTGAAACAGAAAGTTTTTCAATATCCCGGGCAACTGCCTGCTGTTCATTTCGCAGAGTCTTTAAGTTTTCCTGCTGGATCTGGTATTGGGTTATCAAACCGCTTGAGTGGGCTAGCCTGCTCTTCAGCAGTGATTGATTCATCTGTATACGGATATCATCAATCCTGGCTTCAAGATCAGGATTTTCAAGCAGCAACAGATGATCTCCTCTCTGCACCTGCGTGCCGTCATGAACCATTAATCCCGCTACAAATCCTGAGGTTTCGGTCTTGACGGTGTACTGATCCTGATAAAGAACCACCGCCGGGATGTTGATTGTCTGCTGCCAGCTGGTGACCTGTAGAAGTATAAGCAGGATTATGCCTGTGATGGCAATCCGAATGGGGAGTTGCCGGCTGATCCCTGGATTTTGTATCTTCAAGAGTGGTAGACGTTTGCTGAACATGTACAGGGGAATTCCAATCCAGACAAGTATTGCACCTGTAACAATCAGTCCTCCATACGGTCCGCCAATCAGATTTGCAGCATATCCTAATGAAACCAGGACCAGAATACGCCAGATAAAAATTGCAACAGCATAGGATACCAGAAAAGCAGGATGCCGGGATTTTTGTGAAACCAGAGGTGTACCGAGAAACCAGTGGCTTATTTTGTTATGAATAATCTGCAAACCCCGGCTGTACAGATTGGGAATTCCGACAAGGTCGGAAAGAATATAATAGCCGTCAAAGCGCATGAGCGGGTTGGCATTGAAAAGCAGGGAACTGATACCTGCCACAATAACAGTATTATGGGCGATCTGGCCACCGCTTGTATGTGGATGGCCGACCCAGTAAAGGATGGCCAGCCAGGCAGCAAAGAGTTCGATATACATTCCGGCCGTTGCCACATGAATTCTCTGCCAGCGAGAAGGAAATTTCCACGAGGATGTGGCGTTGACATATGTAAGGGGAATAAAGATGATCACCAATATTCCTGCCTCAAAAACTCTGCCGCCATATCGTTTGCAGACCAGGGCATGGGACAGCTCATGGAGAATTTTAAGTCCGAACCAGACAAACCATATCATCAGCATATTGCTGGGAGAGAAGATTCCGGCTGCACTGGTTGTGAACATCTGCCAGTTAACAGAGAGTTGGGTAAGTGCTGCCAGGCCGATAATCAACCAGAGAGCAAAAAAAGTTTTGCCGGTAAACCAGAGAAGGTACGGGACGATTTTGTCGAGCAGAGGGTCGGGATTTAATAGACTGATTTTAAAGGTGATGAGATTCAAACGGCTGAATGTTTGAAGTTTTTTTCCGGCCTGTTCGCTGTTGATGATTTCAGAAAGTTTTCCCGTATCGTTTTGTTGCACGAGCTGGCACCGGCTCAGCCATTCAAAGGTCACTCGGGCCTGGTCAGGAGTCAACCTGATGCCGCTACGCTGTTCAACGGTGTTTAAGAGTTGGTCTAAGGAAGCTGTATTTGTCAGACCGCTGATAAGCAGGTATTCTTCCAGGCCTGTACGGTAGAATTTGTTACGGACAGGGTCTTCAATGACATAACAGGTTGTCCCGTTTTCATGAATCGGATTAAAGCGCAGATCAGGACGCACTCTGGGCAGGACAATATCGTTGTTGTCCATAGGAATTATGTGAGAAAGCCAAACAGGCGTAGGAGCGAATACCAGGGCTTGTGCAGTAATATCCAACCCAGTGGTCTGCTGCCGGATCGAATTGCGGCATTGCCACGCATACCCGGTTTCAGCAGTCCAGCATTATTATTGAACACAAACTCACCAATAAATACATTCTGCTGGAAACGAATTTCAGATTTCGGTCGTATACGGGAGATACGTTCATGCCAGTTTGTCCGGGGAAAGGCATTAAAGCTGATTTTGGTCTCCATGCCCGGCTTAATATAGGTAATATCATCTTCGGTAATGGCGATTTCGATGATCATTTTGTCCAGAGGCGCAATTTCAAAAAGGATTTTACCCCGGCTTACCGGACTCCCTTCAATGCGTTTAAGATCTCCGGTCAAAACAACACCGTCCACCGGGCTGATGAGCTGCAGGTTCTGCCTTCGTTCATTGAGCAGGTCAATCTGCCTGCTTATTCGCTGCGCATTGAGCATGGCAATCTGTGCGGCAGCGGTGTTGCCCCGGGCCAGGAAGCTGTCTCTTTCCCTCATTGCCTTGTTGCGGTCGGCTTCCAGGGCGGCCAGTGTAAGGTTCAGTTCATTTCCGTCGAGTTCAGCCAGTGTTTTACCGGTCTTGACCCGGTCTCCGGGTTTGACTGTTACTTTTTTGAGAATGGAGTCAAAGCGGGCAACCACGTAGCGTATGGTTGCCGGTCTGGCAACGCAGTCGGCCTTGATAATAAAGGGGACCGGAATCAGAGCAGACAGAAAAAAAAATATGGCAATAGCGGTAAGTACCATTGGCCGTGAGAGCTGTCCTGGTTTACTTTCGGCCGGTTGTAATCTTTTTTTCTGCTGTCGGCCCTGCAGGAGTTCTACAGCACCGGCAAGGAGAGTATTGCCTGCAAGTTTGCCAACCATCTCTCCCGCTTCGCCCTGGTTTTTCCAGAGCAGGATAACAGCACCTGTACTCTGTGAAGAGGCATTGATAAGTGGGATGCCGATCACCAGCTCTGCAT
>WFRY01000037.1 GCA_015486315.1 Desulfobulbaceae bacterium | reverse complement strand
GTTTAATACCGTGCTCCCGGCACTGCTGCTGATGATCAGGGTTTTCCCTCTGGTTGAGGATGCCGCCATGGACCAGGGGATGCAGGGTCTTGACCCGACCATCCAGCATTTCCGGAAATCCTGTAAACCTGGAGACATCAGTAACCGCGATTCCGTTTTCCCGCATTTTGCTGGCTGTGCCGCCGGTGGACAGAATTTCCACACCCAATGCTGTTAAAGCCCTGGCAAAATCTTCAATACCGGATTTATCTGTCAGGCTGATTAATGCCCGTTCTACTTTTTTCATTATAGTATTCCTCTTACACGCAATCGTCATGGTAACTGCTCAGGAACATCTAACGCATCCACTGAACAGTTACATCTCGTAATGTAACGATTTTTTAATAAAATTACCTTAATCTTTACGTAAAAATTTCCGTATCTTCCTGCGATCCCGTTTATCCGGTCGCCCCTCGGGCCGGATAGCCGCAACATGCAGCAAACGACGCTGTTCCCGGGCTGATTCCCGACGGATAACGGATTCTTCCGTTTCCTGATACAGGGTTCGAGCCACGGTTGCCGATCCCCGTCGACTGCTCAGGCCCAGAACATCCACGGTAAATTCTTCCTCACCACGCCGAATCTGGAGACGATCTCCCTCCTGAACCGGACGGGAAGGTTTAATCCGACCGCCATTGAGATGAACATGGCCTCCGGAAACCGCCTTCGAGGCAAGAGACCGGGTCTTGAAAAACCGGGCAGCCCACAGCCATTTATCAATACGTACCTTTTCTTCCTTCATTTTTCCATCATAATAAAGAAAGGCTGAAGAGTAAAGGTATCACAGTTCCATTTTCCAGGAAAACAGAAGAAATACCCGCCGCGCAAAAGATAAATCCCGAAACTTCTTGAGCTGAAAAACAAAATACAGTAAGGGAAGTCCCATGAAACTCCATTCCGTTGGCATTAAAAATTTTACCTGTCCCGTTTCCATTCGGGAACAGGCCGGGTCAAGGCAGCAGACAGTGGCTGAAATCACCCTGCAGGCTACCATGCCACGGCGACTTCGCCTCTCCTGCGTTGATATCTTCACTGATATCCTTGCAAAATACCGCCAGGATATGCATGCTACTATTTTCCCGAAACTGCTTGCTGAAGTCCAGGCCGAACTTCAGGCAAAAAAAGCCCTGATGGAAATGAGCTTTCCCTTTTTTATTGCCAAAAAGGCTCCGGTCACCGGCACTGACAGCCTGATGGAGTATGGCTGTTCCTTTACCGGCAGCATTGACGCTGTTCGTGAATTACTCTTAACAGTCATAGTACCGCTGACCACGCTCTGTCCCTGCTCCAAGGAAATCAGCCGGGCAGGTGCCCATAACCAGCGGGCCGAGGTCACTCTGACGGTGCAGCCCTTAACATTCCTCTGGCTGGAGGATCTGATCAGCATGGTAGAAGGCTGCGGTTCCTGTGAACTCTACGCCCTGCTCAAACGACCGGATGAAAAATTTGTCACCGAAGAAGCCTATGCCCACCCCATGTTTGTGGAAGATGTGGTGAGAATGGTGACCCAGAAAGCTGCCGCCCATCCAGATATTGGCAGGTTCTCCGTGGGCGTGGAAAGCTTTGAATCAATCCACAAGCACAGTGCCTATGCCTTTGTGGACAGCAGGGATATTGAAACTCTCACGTAAACAGGAACAAACTTACTCCTCAATACCGCCCAGGCAGAGATATTTCATCTCTAAGTATTCGTCAATACCGTATTTTGATCCTTCACGACCAATACCGGATTCCTTGATCCCTCCAAAGGGTGCGGCCTCCGTGGACATAATCCCGGTATTCATGCCGACCATGCCGTATTCCAGTGCTTCAGCCACCCTCCAGGCACGACCGATATCACGACTGTAAAAATAAGAGGCCAGTCCGTAGGGCGTGTCATTGGCCATGGCCACGGCCTCCTCTTCCGTTGTAAAGGCAAACAACGGTGCCACCGGCCCAAAAGTCTCCTCAGAGGCTATCAGCATATCCGGTGTCACATCGAGCAATATGGTTGGTTCAAAGAAAAAACCTCCTGTGCCGACCCGTTTCCCGCCACAGCCGAGGCGGGCACCCTTGTTCAGGGCATCCTCTATCTGCTGCTCCACCTTGATAACCGCGTTAAGATCAATGAGCGGCCCCTGATTGACCTCTGCTTTCAGGCCATTGCCCACCTTGAGCTGATCGGTAACAGCCTGAATCAGCTTCTCGGCAAAGACATCATAAACCCCCTGCTGGACAATAAAACGGTTGGCGCAGACACAGGTCTGCCCTGAATTACGATATTTGGAAGCAACAGCCCCGGCAACGGCCTGGTCAAGATCAGCATCGTCAAAGATAATAAAAGGGGCATGCCCCCCGAGCTCCAGGGATATTTTTTTGACCGTATCCGCACATTGGCGCATGAGCATTTTCCCCACTGTCGTAGATCCCGTGAAACTTAATTTGCGAACAATGGGATTGCTGGTCAGTTCCGAACCGATCTCCCCTGCCGGGCCGGTCAGGACATTAAAAACGCCTGCCGGCATACCGGCCTCCGTGGCAAGCACGGCAAGGGCAAGCGCGGAAAACGGGGTCTGGGCAGCAGGCTTGATAACCACCGGACAGCCGGCTGCGAGGGCAGGAGCAGTCTTGCGGGTAATCGTGGCTAAGGGAAAATTCCAGGGCGTAATGGCGGCACAGACACCGATCGGCTGTTTGATGACCAGGATACGCTTGTCCGGTTGTCTCATGGGGATGGTATCTCCGTACACACGCTTGGCTTCTTCGGCAAACCACTCAACAAAATCGGCCCCCTTCAAGACCTCTCCCCGGGACTCGGCAAGCGGTTTGCCCTGCTCTGTTGTCATAATCAGGGCAAGATCATCCTGATGCCTGATCATGAGATCGTACCAGTTCCGAAGAATACGGGCTCGCTGTCGAGCCGTCATCTTCCGCCAGGCAGGCCAGGCTTTATCTGCGGCCGCAATGGCCCGGGCGGTCTCTTTCCGGCCGAGCGCGGGTACCGTGCCGATCAACTCTCCGGTTG
>WFRY01000036.1 GCA_015486315.1 Desulfobulbaceae bacterium | reverse complement strand
TTGCAACAGGTGGTAACCAATGGCGAGAGCGACACCGTCGAGTTCAAATCCACCCTGCGCTTCAACCTCTATTCGGGCAAACCAGACAAAAAGATGGAGAATGCCTGCCTGAAAACAGTCGCTGCCTTTTTAAACAGTAACGGCGGTCTGCTGTTAGTCGGTGTTGATGACAGCGGAACTCCCCTTGGCCTTGATTCTGATAATTTCAAAAATGAAGACAAACTGCTTCTTCATTGGAATAATTTATTCAACACCTGCCTGGGGCTTGAATACGCCCAATATGTTCATAGTGCAGTGAAAAATCTTTCAGGGCAGCGAATACTGGTTGTGCAAAGCCTGACTTCCCCGAGCCCGGTGTTTTTCTCTCGTGAAAATGATGAGATATTTTATATCAGAGCAGGCAACAGTACCCAGCAGCTTAAGCCCAGCGAAATTCTGTCCTACCTGGACCAACGAAACAGTGTGGGCTGATGCAGGTTTAAGGTGTCAGCCGAATTTTGTGCTTAAAAAATAAAAAGTCTATGAATTGGCAAGTTACCTCTTGCTGGGCAGGGTAACAGTAAAAACGACTCCGACTCTATTGTCCTGTAAGTTCCGGACACTGACCTTGCCGCCATGGTGTTCCAGTATGGTGCGGACGATGTAGAGGCCCAGGCCCAGGTGTGGGCGGTCATCTTTTGTCATGCGGCTTGAGACCATGGAGTTGAAAATCTGTTGCTGCTGGTCAGGGGTGATGGTGCTGCCCTGGTTGATTACCTGCAGGGTGGTGGTTCCTGCTTTCTGTGCCAATACAAGTTCAACCGGTGTGTCAGGTCTGTGGAAGGAAACAGCGTTTTCCACAAGTTTGTCCAGGGCCTGACGCAGTCGTACAGGATCGCCTTTGACGTTGACTGCATGTTCCGGTGGGTTATAAGAAAAAACCACCTTCGGAAAACTCAACTGCCAGCCATGATCCAGCCATATTGAAACTGCCCTGCCAAGATCAAAAGATTCCATACTCTCCTGCAGCAGTGCATCTTTGAGCGTTGTTGCCTCACGGATTGAGGTAAGCAGTTCCTCCAGTCGCTGCAGGTCACGCTCTGCCCAGTGAAGGTATTCCATAATCCGCAGAGGAGGATCTTCCAGCTCCTGTTCCATATTTTTCAGCGAGGCAGCAACACCGGCCAGCGGGGTACGCATCTCGTGTTCCAGGTTATCGGCCATTTGTTCCCGGTGCTCAACCTGCTGCTTAAGCTGACTGAGCATGGTGTACAGGGTTTGGCCCAGATCGCCAATTTCGTCCCTGGCTCTGGATTGTATGATCGTACTGTGGATTCGGCCGTCTTCTGAGATTGCTGCTGCCGCCTGGTTTCGCAGCCTTCTGATCCTGGCAGAGATACGAAAGGCAAAGAGGAGCAGTGCTCCACCTCCGAGCAAAAAGGCAAGTACAGATAGAGATATGGTCTCCTCGATCAACCGGTTGCTCAAGGCCAGTATGGAGTTGGTGGTCTGTTCAACAACAACGGTGCCGATTACTTTGTCCTGTTCGTATAAGGGGGTGATGGCGGCCATTACTTCCACCTGTCCATCCGCAACCAGGTAGCGGGTAATCAAACTTTTTCCTGCAAGTCCTTCTCTGATTCCCTGCAGATCCAACTCGGTGGGCTGGGATGCATGATCTTTAATGTCTGCGGAAAATGAGGTTGTGAAAAATCGGTACAGGGGCTGGAGCAGATCGTGCACCCGGCTCATGACCCTGGCTGTGACCTGTTCCGGAGATGTGAGCGGGTCCCGGGTTTCGCGCAGGCTGCCTACCTGGGCTCTGATGTGTTGATTCCGGTCAACAACACGAATGCGTGCATAGGGACGATCCAGGGACTTCAGAATTTCTTCAATGGCCGTGGACGTGGTCAGCAGCCAACCAGGCTCATTATTTTCTTCCAGGTTTGCAGTGCCGATCAGGGTACTGATCTTCCTGTTCTTTCGGTCATCCACATCGGCAACGGTAAATGCAAGTTTACTGCCGAGCATTGCCAGTGGAATGCGTATCTCCAGAATATATCCCTTATCGGTAGGCTTCCAGACCCCCTGGATACGTTGTTCACTGACAGGAAACTTGATGGGATTTTCCGGCATGAGAAAGCCGTTGACCCAGCCTGGCTCATGGCCGGCAACAATGTATTTACGTCGTTTTCTGTTGTCCTCAATCACAATCTGCAGATGGTCTGAACGATCAAGGCGCAGTGAGTTTTTGCTTCGATAGATTACATGGTCGTCAAAAACATCAAAAAAAGCGTACAGGTATTGTTCCTGCTTACCGGCAAGATGCTGAAAGCTGAGTGTTTCAGGACTGTAGCCATCTCTTTGGCTCAGCAGGTGTTCTTTGCCGAATTCCTCTGCCTGGGTACGCTCGGGCAGCCAGTCTTCAAGGCTGCCATCGAGTTGAATAGTGTTGGAGAGATGAAAGAGGTACAGGTCCCGCCTCTGATTCAGGAAATGAAATTGTTCCCGGTCAAAAAGGTCGGCCCGGTTTGTTAGGGCTGCTGATACCGCCTGTGCGGTGAGGGTGAGCGTGTCCTCCTGACTGGTGATCAGGCTGGTTTTAAGGATAGTGTTCAGCCGCATGCCGAGCAGAGGGAAGAGCAGGAGCAGCAGAGAGATCAAGGCCAGTTTGAGCCGGAGGGAGATGCGCATTCTGTTTTAAGGCTGCCAGCGATATCCCATGCCGTACTCGGAACGGATAC
Organism: Desulfobulbaceae bacterium; assembly: GCA_015486315.1. GTDB lineage: Bacteria > Desulfobacterota > Desulfobulbia > Desulfobulbales > Desulfobulbaceae > Desulfobulbus_C. The sequence continues at coordinate 8,271 of WFRY01000036.1, read as the reverse complement.
CATCAAATTCAGGATCAATGTCACGGAATTTATCTCGTATCCTGCGGATATGGGCGGCAATGGCATTGTTGGTGACAATAACGCTGGCCGCCTCCATCAGCTGGTCGTGATTCTTCACATGACCTGGTCGTCTTGCCAGGCTGAGGAGTATCCAGAATTCGGTCAGGGTCAGGCTTATGGGCTTGTCCTGCCAGTGTACTTCCTTGCGATCCTCGTCAATGCGCAATGCATGATGCTGAATAATTCTGCTGCCGTTGTTATTTTCAGTACGCAGTGCCTCCACAGTCCGGAACATGGCCGAGATCCGCGCGGGAAGAAAATCCAGGGTTGTGGTGTCCTTGGTCAGATAATCCCAGGCACCTAACCGCAGTCCGGATACCCGGTCCAGGTCTGAGTTGCGTGCCGTAAGAAAGATAATAGGGATAACCGGCGAGAGCGAGCGCAACTGCAGACAGAGATCAAAACCACCGGCCATCTCTTCACCAAGCATTACGTCAAGAATGGCAAGATCAGGCAGGCAGTTATCAAAGGCTGCCGCAGCATCTTTTCTGTTGTCATAGGTGTTCACCTCGTACCCCTCACGCTGCAGGGCCTGGGCATAATTAGCCTGCAGTTGGGGATCATCTTCAACAAGGGCGATACGGTAGCTCATGATGTCATAGCTCTGAATGCGGGACTGATTTCAAGGTAAGCATTTCAAGTGTATTGGTAACTTTTCAGGTAGTGGAGAAAACTTGCAAAACCACCGTCCTCAATAGTTACGTGTATTGAAAAAATAGCACAGAATACCCCGGAGTACCAGTAGCAGAATTAATTGTCATAATCCGTCATATTTGCTTCCCGGTAAATCATTATTGAAACAGAAGTCAGTCATGCTCATGGGGCATAGTCTTTATAAATGTAATTATGAAGCCGGTTAACCATGGGAGGAAAAGAAGATGACAACAGCAAACAAGAGGTGCATGAACCACAAGTACGCAGTAGATCCGGGCTGCCTGATGATGGTATGCTACCTGGCCGGTATGACACTGCTTGTGCTGCTCAGTTGGTTCGGAGTCGCCGGAGCAGTGATTGCGGAGCGAACTGTTACCCTGGATGAGATTCAGCGGGGACAACTGTTGCTGCCGGGCAGTGAACCGGGACAGTATCTGGCTGCTCCCATGCTGTCCATGGATGTGGACATCAACGTCAGCGGCATCGTAGCACGGACCACGGTGAAACAGCATTTTAAAAATGATTCAAATGTCTGGGTCGAGGCCTTATATGTCTTCCCTCTGCCCGATGAGAGTGCGGTGGATCATATGCAGATGCAGATCGGTGAGCGAATTATTATCGGGGAGGTTCAGGAAAAAAAGCAAGCCCGCAAGATCTATGAGGCTGCAAAAAAGGCCGGCAAAAAAACATCCCTTCTCACGCAGCAACGGCCCAATATTTTTACCACCGCAGTCGCCAATATAGGGCCGGGCGAAACAGTGACCATCCAGATAGAATATCAACAGGTGGTCAAACGGCAGAATAATATTTTTTCCCTCCGCTTCCCCATGGTCGTCGGCCCGAGGTACCAGCCTGGTAACTGTTCTCCCCCCGGGTCGACAACCATTTCCTTACTTGATGAGGGGGCCTGCATTGCAGGGGCGCCAACGCCGGGAGTAAAAGATAATGAAGAATCCATCTTCCCGCCGGTCATCCCTCCAGCAGAGAGACCACTCAACCCGGTCAGTCTCCATCTGAATCTGGCAGCCGGTATGGATCTGGCAAGAGTTGACAGTCTCTATCATGGTATTGCAAGTAAAAAGAACAGTGACAATACCATTGATATTCATTTCACCGGCGAGGTCATGGCGGATCGAGATTTTGTGCTGGAATGGGAGCCTGAGAAAACTCAGGTACCGGTGGTCTCTATTTTCAGTGAGCAGAGGGGAGAGGACAATTACCTGCTGCTCATGGTCATGCCTCCCCAACAGCAGCAGGAGGAAGCCCTTGTCCGGGAAACGATTTTTATTCTGGATACCTCCGGCTCCATGGGCGGGAAGTCTATCCGGCAGGCAAAAAAGGCGCTGCAGATGGCTGTTGCCCGAATGCGGCCTGCGGATCGTTTTAATGTTATCGAGTTCAACACCGTGTCCCATTCACTGTTTTCAGCAAGCAGACCAGGTAGTTCCGACAATCTGCAGCAGGCTTATTCGTTTATCGACCATCTTGAGGCCCGAGGCGGAACCGATATCAAACCAGCCCTTGAGCTTGCCCTGGACGGCAGGCAGGACCATGAGCGAATTCGGCAGGTGGTTTTTCTTACCGATGCCTGTGTCGGTAATGAAGAACAATTGTTGACACTGATTCACAACCGTCTGGGTGATTCCCGCCTGTTTACAGTCGGCATCGGATCAGCTCCAAACAGTTATTTTATGACCAGGGCTGCTGCCATGGGACGAGGGACTTACACCTTTATCGGCAAACTTGACGAAGTCCAGGAAAAGATGACCGCATTGTTTACTATGCTTGAACAACCAGCCGTCACTGATCTTGTACTCACTGGTGGGGATATAGTGGAGAGCCTGCCGTCCCCGCTTCCGGATCTGTACCAGGGGGAGCCCATGATAGCCGTCTTAACGGGCAGGGGAGCCATGGATAATCTGCAGCTTTCCGGGCTCAAGGGGGGAAGGGAGCCATGGCAGGTAAATCTTGATGCTGCAATGGTTACAGATCGACCGGGGATTGGAGTTCTCCGGGCCAGAAAGAAGATCAGAATTCTGATGGACAGCCTGGCCGCAGGGGCTGATCCTGAAAAGGTGAAAAACGAGGTTGCCGAACTTGCTCTTGATAACCACCTGGTCAGCCGTTATACCAGCCTGGTTGCAGTGGAACAGAAAGTATCACGCCCGGGTAACAAGCCGTTGCATAAAAACAGGCAGAAGACCAACCTGCCTGCAGGCTGGCAGTATGATAAAGTGTTTGCAGGCAGTGCTGCAACGGCAACCCCTTCTACCATGTTCCTGCTCATGGGTATGTCCCTGTTTGTCATGGCCGGGATGCTTGCCGTATTGAACAGGATAAAAAGATGAAGAGCAGGTTGACATTGCTGTTGATCGCACTGTTTGTGGTCGGCGGCAGTCTGCTCTGCAGTGGCGGTGGGTGGATTCATGTCAAGGCGTTGCTTGCCCAGGTCCTGCTCAGGCAGGCTTGGGAACAAACCCTTACACAGGGGACGACGTTTAAACCATGGCCATGGGCAGATACCTGGCCCGTGGCCCGGTTACGTGCTCCGGAATACGGGCAGGATCTAATCGTACTTGCCGGACAGGCAGGGGCAACGCTGGCCTTTGGGCCGGGTATGCTCGCAGAGAGTGCCCGGCCGGGTAAACCTGGAACCTGTGTTCTGGCCGGGCACAGGGATACCAGTTTCAGCTTTCTGCAACAGGTACAACCCGGTGATGTTTTCGTGCTGGAGGACCGTAACGGTGATCAATGGAAGTACAGGGTTTCCTCAATAACGGTAAGGCTTGCAGAAAATCTATACCTTGAGCAACTACCGATTGCCAGGTTGGCCCTGATAACCTGTTATCCCTTTCATGCGCTACGCCCCGGTACGCCGCAGCGGTATGTAGTGTTAGCTGAAAGAGAATAATTCTTCAGGTGATTTCGGCAATGCTCGCCTGTGTGAAGCAAAGACCCGGAGATGTACGAACTGTCGGGACCCCTGCAATGGCCAATGGTCGCTGTTGGTAGTATGGAGCCCTTTCCCCCAATGTTCCTTTGGCAAATAAAAATTCCTCCAGGCATGGGATGTACATTGTGGAATCATTTGCCTGCGTAACAATTTTCGTGAGTTGTTACAGCATAGCAGCGAATTCGTGGGGAAATGTAGGTAAAGGAAGGAAGAACGTGAGGGGACTGCAGCAGTGCTGCTATTGTGTTTACTGTAAGTTTATTTTCCAAATCTGACAAATAGCGGACAGAAAAAAAGTGCATATTTGATGCATAAATAAAAAAAGCGCTTATCATGAAATTGATAAGCGCTTGATATTACTGGTGGGCCATGAAGGATTCGAACCTTCGACCAATTGATTAAGAGTCAACTGCTCTGCCAGCTGAGCTAATGGCCCATGTATTTTTGAAAGCGGTCTTTATGTAGCACAGGTTGTGTACAGCGTCAAGAGAAGCTTGGGGTATATCTCATAAAAATCGTTACCGGTAATAAAGGCTCGGGCTGCCCATGGTCTGCATGGCCTGGTAGAGGTTGCGCCGGAAGTCACGTCGGTCCCAGATCCCCTGGATATGGCCGCGGGTAAGGGCCTTTCTGGATTTATGGTAATCCGGCGGGATATCGGTGCCGGTGGTCTCTCGTATAACCCGTGGCCCGGCAAAGCCGATCCGGCAGGAGCGGATGGCGAACTGGTAGGGTGAACACCCCAGGAAGGAAGCCACCGGTCCGGCATAGGAGTTGTTGTCGTAGACCACGATATACAAACCGCCTGCATCAATATATTCTCTGACCGCCATGGTGCATTTTGGCATCTGGATAACACCCAGGGTACCCTCCTGGATACGGATGCCGCCTGTGGTATGTACATAGGCAAGCAGGGGCCTTTTTTTACGTTTGGCAATCTCACAGGCCTGGACAAACTTTTCTCCTTCGGCCGACCCGACTGTGCCATTGCGGAAATCCGAATAGAGCATGGTTACAACCAGATTAATATCTCTTACCTTGGCATAAAAGGTGAGGTTGGCTGTCCCCATACCGGTTTTGGATCGTGCCAACTGCAGACGCTCGTCAAAACCTTCATAGTTGAGTGGATTCTTGGAAAAAATTTCGTTGTTAAAAATCCGTACCGAATCCGGGTCAAAAATATTTTTCAGGTACCACTGGTATTCAAGGGGAAAGTGGTGGCCGCAGTTTGCACAGACTCCGCAGAATTCACCGTAAAGGTCCGGGATCCACAAATCCTGGCAGCCGTTTTTTTCAGAATTGGGACAGGTGACGGTCCGGTCTTCATTGGCAAGAGGACTGGTATAGGTGTCGGTCAATTCCAGGGGGTCCTGAGTCGTTGTTTCTGCAGCCGGTGGTGGGGTGATGGTTAAAGGCTTGGTGGTCGATTTTCCTTCTTCTTTGCCGAACATCTTGTCATAGACGGATGTGAAGGGAGATGTCAGTCGTTTGACCAGCACGGTTCCTTCGCCGGAAAATTCTTTGATTGCCTTCTGCACCTGTTTTTTCTGGTTTTTTAAAACATCATAGCGAAAGGTGTACCAGAATTTTTCCGAGGTGGAGTACAGAGACTTGAACATGTTTTCAGCCGGCATGGTATGGCCGCCGAATCCTTCCAGGGCCATTTCCCGGTATTTTTTAGAGCGCTGTGCCAGTAAGCGTCTTGTCTCCTTGGGGTTCAGATCCCAGGGGATATCAATCTGCGGGGCCTCTTCAGGATTTTCCGCTTTTTTCTTTTTTACCTCATAGGAGCGAAATCCGCGGACACTCTTTGTTTTGAGGACTACTTCATCGGTTGCGCGAATGATTTCGGAGCGGATGCGGCTGAAAAAGTTGAAGTCATCGGTTTTTGCTCCAAGGTGCGGTTCCTGAATAACGCGGTCAATGGTGCCTAAACGCAGATTGTCGGCAGCTGTGATGTTGAGTTGATGGGCACATTTTTCAACAAGCTCCGGCGGGACCTTTCTGCCCTCCCTGACCCGGCCCTCAATGGCCGCAGCCCCTTCCGGGGAGATAACAGAGTAATATCCATGGGAGAACATGATGCGAAAGTCACTTAACCCCACTGCCTCGGCACCACCGGAACCACCCTCGGAGATAACGGAAATCATGGGTACCCGCAGCTTGGTCATGGTATACAGGTTACGGGCAATCTGCTGGGCGGCACCGGGATACTCTTCCACCGGATAGGAGCCCGGCGTAAAGATATAAAAATGGATGGGAATTCCTTCGGTTTCGGCCACCTGCATATAGCGCATGGCCTTCTCATTTCCCCAGGGCTTACACGAGCCGCCATTACGGAATTCCTCACCATGGCCGACTTCCTGGCCGATGATCATCACCGGTGAGGTATAGGGTTTCTTTTTGATTCGCCGGACAATATTGGCCTTGGCAACAACCATGGCCGGATCAATATTAAATTCCCCTTCACCACCTAACTCGGTATATTCTTCATACACGTTTTCCAGGATGTCTTTCAGGGAAAAACGCAGGGGGGAGCGGACAATACGGACACGCTCCATTGCTGTGAGGCCCTCTTCGCATCGCTCTTCCAGAAAACGGATGGCATCGTCCAGTTGTTCTACCTGAATTTTGAACTCTTCTGCATCCATGTCAAACACGGACTGTTTGAGCTGGTCGGCTTTATCACGGAATGTAGCAAGATTGCCCCAGCTGTCCGTATCCTTGATGTGGATCAGGTATCCGATGCGCTGGTCGACATCCTGGAGTTGTTTGATAAGATCATTCATAATATTTTTTGACACCAAGCACGGGGCAGGGTGGAAAAGGTCTGTTGTTCACAAAACCGTTCTGTTAAAAAGTCAACAGTCGGTCGAGATTTTCACGGAGATAGTCCAGGTTGGTAATGATTGGACCACCTGAGCTGTCTTTTCCTTCGATGGTACTGTCTCTGATAAGTTCCAGCGCCCGTTCTTTGGCCTGGTTCATATCATCACCCCAGACCAGGGCCAGGGCCAGGTTGGGGTCATATTCACTGGGAATTGGATAGGGTCGGTCATTGGGTACATGGGTATATACGGCCGACCAGTCGTAGTGGGGCAGATCAAAGCGGGTAATGGTACCGATCCAGGGCGCAAAATCACGCTGGGTATTTTCTGCAACAATACGCAACTCAATGCTGGCTCCCCTGAACTCTACATCGTTTTGCTGGTAGCCCATGGGTTCGCCAAGGGCCAGTCTGATCTGTTCACGCAGCAGGTTCGGGTGTTTGCTGTGCAGGTAGCTGATGCGTGCAGATACATCGTTTTCTACCTGAATGCGGGTGTTTACCTCCAGCAGGTAGGGGTTTCCTCTCCGGCTGACAATCCACTCCCAGGTACCGACATTGTCGTATTTCACATAGTCGGCCAGCTTTAAAGAGTAGGCAACAACGCTGTCAAGAACCTTGTCCGCATCAAAGTCGTAGTCAAAGCAGGAGGCATGAAATCCGGGGGCGGCCTCAATGCGTTTCTGGCGGCCTGTGGACTGGATCGTGCAGTTACGTGACCCGAAGTGAATACGTTCATCGTGTCGTGAGCAGACCAGCTGAACTTCCAGGTGATTATAGTCGCGCAATCGTTGCTCAATGAGTACGCCGCCGTCACCAAACTGGCGCTTGGCATAATTTTGTACCTGTCGATAGACAAGCCGAAACTGTTCAATACGGGTTACTTCTTCAATGCCCATACCGCCGCCGCCGGCAGCCGCTTTTATGAGTACGGCGGGCTGTGATTCGTTTTCGTCTTTCTGGACATCAAAAATATGCTGGGCAATCTCTTCGGCCTCCATTTCATTGTAAATGGGGGCGGAGGTACCGGGAATGGTGGGGATACCGAGCTTGTTGGCAACTCGTTTGGTGTTGATTTTATCACCCAGATCCCTGATTACCTCCCAGCTTGGCCCGATAAAGGTAAGTGGCCGGTCGCGAATGGTTACCCGGCGGGCAAAACGGTAATCCTCGGAGAAAAAACCATACCCGGGATGAATAGCAGTACTGCCGGTGTGATCAGCCACGGCCAGAATGTCATTTGGGTCCGTGTAACTTGTGACCCGCCAGGCGTTTTGATCCGGTCCTGAACATTGATTACGCTGGACATGTTCCGAGTCACGGTCGGCATCCGTATAGATGACTACGTATTCAAGGCCCAGATCTTTACAGGCCTCCATGATACGGATAGCAATTTCTCCGCGATTAGCTATGAGCACTTTGCCTTGCACGAAAAACCTCTTAACTTGTCGTTTATCTATTAAAAATGCAGGATTTGCAGCAACCGAAAAAATGGTTGCTGCCAGGGGGGATTGAATGAAATCCGCGCATAATAATTCCACTTTAGTAGTGTACTCTACTCCACCTGCCGCAACTTGCAAAGTCGTAAAGTTAAAAGCAGGTTACATACCGATGTCAGGGGCCGCAATTGCGTGGTTCCAGCGGAAAAATATTGACTTTCTCCGCCGATTATCTACTTTTATGGTAACTATTCAGGAGCACCTTACGGAGTCTGCGCTTACCTCTTCGCCCATTTAAGCCTGCTTGAGTAGCATAAGTACGCTTCACAGTCTTAAAT
>WFRY01000035.1 GCA_015486315.1 Desulfobulbaceae bacterium | reverse complement strand
GGCTTATAATCCGGAGTAAATTTTAATTTTCTTGATTCTCCTTTCCCGCACGTGCACAATAGAGTCTGAACCCTTCACTCTTAAAACACATTCTTTATCTGTATTTTTTTTATGAGTCTACTCAACAGCGACCATCTTCTTGATCTCCTGGTCAAGCAGGGGGTACTCAGTCAAAAACAACGGCAGTTTATTATTCTGCACAAGGGAAAACAACGACAAAAACTTTTGCGGATTCACGGCGGTCGCAGGCAGGGTGAGATTCAGAAGATGGGCAGGGGCTTTCCTGACCTTGTTGATATCACTGCGTCCATGAATTTGAAAGTTCCAGGTGAGAAAAAAGCATTAGTTACAGAGGATATCATTATGCGGGCCGTCAGCCGGGCCCTGCATATTCCCTTTAAAAAGCTTGATCCCCTGGATCTGGACATGGATATCGTCACCAAGACGATATCACGTTCTTTTGCCGTCAACCACCTGATCCTGCCGTTTGGTCTGAACAATAATATCCTGGAGGTGGTCACCTACCATCCGGATAATGAGAGTGTTCTGGAGGATATTGAGCGGGCAAATCAGGTAAAAGTCCGGCCCTACCTCGGTACCCGTTCGGATATTAAAAAAATTCTGGCCGAATTTTTTGGCTTTCAGCATTCTATTACGGCTGCAGAGAATCAATTCACAACACCGGGTACCGGTTCAACGGTGGATGTCGGTAACCTTGAGCAGTATGTCAAACTGTCCAGCGGCCAGGAACTCAGCTCTTCCGACCAGCACATAAAGTCGGCCGTCAATCATCTGTTTCAATATGCTCTGGAACAGCGGGCCAGTGATATCCATGTGGAACCGAAACGGGATATCTGTTTGATTCGTTATCGAATTGATGGTGTCCTGCACACGATATACAAACTGCCCAAGGCGGTACATGCTGCAATCACTTCCCGCATCAAGGCCCTGGCTCGTCTGGATATTGCCGAGAAACGACGCCCCCAGGACGGCAGGATCAAGATCGGCCGGCAGGGTGGTAAAGATGCGGAGCTGCGGGTATCGACTGTTCCTGTTGCCTTTGGCGAAAAGACGGTCATGCGTATTCTGGATCCGGATGTTATTTTTCAGGATTTGGATGGACTCGGCTTTTCCAGGCGGGACCGGGTTGTGTATAACAGCTTTATGACGGCGCCGCACGGCATCGTGCTGGTGACCGGCCCGACCGGCAGCGGAAAGTCAACAACGCTCTATTCCACCCTTAAAAAAATCGCCTCGCCCGAGACCAATATCGTTACCGTGGAAGACCCGGTGGAAATGGTGTATGAGGAGTTTAACCAGATAGCGGTCCAGTCACAGATTGATGTTACCTTTTCCACTATCCTGCGCAATATCCTGCGTCAGGATCCGGATATAATCATGATCGGCGAGATTCGTGATTTTGATACCGCAACCCATGCGGTTCAGGCAGCCCTGACCGGGCATCTGGTTTTTTCCACCCTGCATACCAATGATGCAGTTTCATCCATTATCAGGCTGGAAGATCTGGGCCTGGAGCCCTTTCTGATCGGGTCCACCATGCTTGGTGCCCTGGCCCAGCGCCTGGTACGTAAAATCTGCCCTCACTGTATTGAACCCTACCAGGCAGACACTGTAGATCTGGAGAAAATGGGATTTCCCGTTGCCGGCCAGGGAAAGCTGGAACTGAAACGCGGCAAAGGCTGCAAGGAATGTCGTGGCACCGGTTATTCCGGGCGACTGGGTGTATTTGAAATATTTCCCATGTCCGACAAAATAAAACAGCTTGTCATGAAAAAGGCAACAGATGCCGAGTTGCGCCAGATTGCGATCCGGGAAGGTATGACCACCCTGCGCGAAGATGCCTGGCAGAAGGTCCGCAGCGGCCTGACCACCGTGGAAGAGGCCTTGCGGGTAACCGGTGACATGTGAGTTGAAACAGGTATTGTCTTGCGGAGCCTTGCCAATCAGTTATTGAGTGCTTACATCTAATCCATGAAAATTGTCTGTAAAAATAAAAAGGCGTTCCATGATTATCATATCGATAAGACCATGGAGGCCGGGATCGTGCTTACCGGGCCGGAGGTCAAGTCGCTGCGTGCCGGTCGGGCCAATATAAAAGACGGTTATGCCCGGCTCAAGGACGGCGAGGTCTATCTGCACAACGTGCATATCTCACCCTATGCCTTTGCCATCCATTCGGCAACCGATCCCCTGCGGATGCGCAAACTGCTGCTGCATAAGCGGGAAATACGCAAACTGATCGGCAAGCTGAACGAAAAGGGGGTTGCGCTTATCCCGATCAAGATATACTTTATAGATAATGGTAAGGCCAAAGTGGAAATAGGTCTTGCACGCGGCAAGAAATTGTATGATAAACGGGCTGCCCTCAAAGAAAAGCAGTCCAACCGCGACCTGCAGCGGGCATTGCACAGTAATGATTAAAGTTTAAATTTGCAGTTTTGTTTCAGATTTTAAAAAAAACATGGGGGTGAAACGGATTCGACGGGGATATGTAAGCTCAACGTTGCATGCCGAGTGTTCTGTCAGCTCGTAAACTTGATGGAAATTTAAATATAATCGCTGACGATTATAATTACGCAATGGCAGCATAGTCTGCTTTGCCGCTTCCCCGCTCCGCGCCCGTAAGGGCGGTGTGAAGCGTCGACTCTTCGGGCTGGTCTTTCAGGTTCGCCTGTTACTTGATTGACGAGAACTCAGTAGGCTGGCAAACAGCAATCCCCTGTTCCAGGTGAGAGCTGTTTGCGAGATTTTAACCTGGAACTAAGCATGTAGATACGTGAGGGGAGTATTTTCGGACGCGGGTTCAACTCCCGCCACCTCCACCATGCTTCGCCCTTTGGGCTACGCATGGCACGCCATTCATTTTTACTTGTATTACAGTTGTTTTGCCAATACTGTGCGAAGCATGCCCTGCGTAGCTTGAAAAGCGAAGCGGGGCGGGGCTTTTTTTTATGTGCTTCAGAATACAGCCATAACCTGTTGCTGCTATCCTCCCACCCGGGGAAAGGATGAACCTGAAGTGAACGAAAGAGTTCATCAATAATCAATGTACTACGTGTATATGC
>WFRY01000034.1 GCA_015486315.1 Desulfobulbaceae bacterium | reverse complement strand
GTATGACGTATACGCGGCGCCGGACTAGCCACGAAAATCTACGGCACCCTGTGAGTAGTTACAGCGCCGGGGGTATTACAACATAGGTGCTCATGAGGGTGAGTAGTTACGTTAAGGGTGCAATTATTGAAGCGCTTACGCTTGAACAGATATGAGGTTACTATGAGACGTGTACTCATTCCTGCCTGTATTGCCGCAATCGGGATGGTTGCCGCAGTGCTCTACGCACAAAACGCTCCCCAGATCATTTCCGCTGTCGGTGCCCGGCCCTCTACAGCAGCCTGGCTGGACATCAATACTGCTTTTACAGGTGACTGGCAGCAGTACGGCCAAATGTTTACCAACTTTCAGGCAGGTCTGTTCAGCCGGATGTTTCTTTTTATCCTGACCATTATTCCGGCTGTATTTTTGATCCATTACATCCTTATCGGGGCAAAACATTTTGACCACGACGGGCCGAAGGTTTTCTACTTTTCAATCTTTACCCGTCTGGTACACCTGCTGGCCGCCATCTCTTTTTCCCTGCTGGTTATAACCGGTTTAATGGTTGTTTTCGGAAAACTCATCGGCGGAGGGGCCATTGTAATGATGGGCCGTAATGTCCATCTTGTCTCAGCAATGGTCTTTGCGCTAACAGCTGTATTCATGTTTCTGATCTGGTTGAAAGACATGCTGCCCATGCCCTGTGATATTGCCTGGCTGTTTATTCTGGGCGGTTATCTGAGCAAAAAGAAAAAGCCTGTCCCGGCCGGCAAATTTAATGCAGGCCAGAAGATGTGGTTCTGGCTGGCAACAGTCGGCGGCGGTGTCATGGCCTATAGCGGCTGGTATCTCTATACCTTCAGGACAACTCCTGATCAACTGCGGATAATGGCAATGATCCACAATTTTTTAGGCGCAGCCCTGGTTGCCCTTTTTCTTGTCCACCTCTATATGTCCCTGTTTGCCATCAGCGGCTCGTTACGGAGCATGATAACCGGCTACAAATCAAGGGAAGAGGTAGAAATCCTCCACAGCAGGTATAAGATTCGTTAACTCGTGTCTGAGTTGCGGTTTATCCGAACACCTTATACCATTTTTTCATGCCCCCGATCATCACCTTCATAGGCTGGCATAACTGCGGCAAGACCACGCTTGCCGGCCAGGTTGTCCAGCACCTTAAAGAACGCGGCTACACGATTGCCGTGATCAAATCCACCAAGGAAACCGGTCTGGTCCTGGACCGGGAGGGAACCGATACCTTCAGCTATCGACAGGCCGGTGCGGATGCCGTCACTCTCATTGCCCCGGACCAGATGGTCATGACAACAAATACGCCCCAAAAACGGTTAACAACCCTTGCCCACCGTTTTTTTGCCGATGTAGACCTTGTTGTGGGAGAAGGATTCAAAGAGGAACGACAGGTTGCAAAAATAGAGGTATCCAGAGGAGACTCAGAGCTGCTGCGCGACCGGGTAACAGGTGTGATTGCCATTGCAACCGACCGAAGAATTTCAGGTGACTATATCTTCCGCTTAAACGAAAGTCGGGAGATTGCCGATTTTATTGAAAAACGATTTCTCGCCTCGAATGTACAGGTTCGGGAACAAGCCGTCCTGTTAGTCAACGGCAACCGGATTGTCATGAAAGAGTTTGTTCAGGAAGCCCTTGCCGGAACGGTCAAAGGCTTTGTAGAATCTTTAAAAGTCAATCAGGAAGAGATCCGGGAGATCGAACTGCGGATCAAAAAACCGTAGAGAAGAGTGGAAGAATCGTAAGCACTCCATGAACACCATGCTGCCCACGCTCAAATCACTGTCTCTACATATCCAGCTTACACTTCATCTCAACCAGTTTATTTTTAATGGAATCCCCGGCAGGTTCCAACTCTGTACTGTTCCCTTTGACCAGAGAATAAAACTGACCTTTCTTCTCCATTAATACTTCATAGCTCCCGTCTTCCACAATTGTACCGTCCTTCATGACAAGAATCCTGTCGTAACAGGGGGCAAGGTCAAGGCGATGAATGATTGCAATAACGGTAAATTTTCCTCTATATTTCCGGGTTAACAGATTTTGAATTCGTGCCTGCGATTCATTGTCCAGGCCTGATGTTGCCTCATCAAGAATCAGAATCGGCGTTTCCTTTAACAGTCCCCGGGCAATGGAAATCTTTTGTTGCTGTCCTCCGGATAAACGGCTTCCCTGGCTGCCCACATCAAACTGAAGCCCGATGTTAAGAATTTCATTTAACAGACCATGCTCTCTAAAGGCATTCCAGGCAATCTCACGTAACAACTGAATAATATCTTCCTTTTTTGTCTTAATAGAACCAAAGAGAATATTTTCCCGCAGAGTGTGATTATAAAGATAGCGGAGTGGACAATAGGCCAGGAAATTTTTATTTTCATCCACTTGTAATTCACTATCCTCTATTCCAGCCAGGAAATTCTGCCCGGCTGTCTGGCAGGCGCTGACATCAATATTTATGATCTTACTGAGGAAATAATGCCGTGCATCGAAGATTTTTTCTTCCAGGTTGCGGGGAAAGGGAACAATATCATGCTTTGCCGGAATGTAGCGCAAGGCAAGCATAAGAAGCAGATTCTTTTCTTTACCCGGACGCGGGGAGCGCAGTGAAACATCATTAAGCAGTTCCTGGTATGTTTCCACCTCACTTTTCAGCATGGGCGTTTTCTGAAAAAAATCAACATCACTGGAACCCCGGTTATGCTGCAACATGTCAATGGTTACCAGGGCATGGGCCATTCCTAAGCGAAGAAGATCATTTTCCAGATTTTTATCTTTAAGAAGTTTAAAAAACAACTCGTTGTTCAGTAAGTTATCTTCATTAAATGCACCATCACGACTGTCACCGAAAATCAAATTATCACGCATGGAGGCATAGTATAGGAATTTTCCGACATCGTAAAATTCCACGATCTGAGAAAACTGATCACCAAGTTCCATGCGGATAATTTTGCGCATTTCAAGAAAATGTTTTTTGTACAGGCGTGCCTTCTTTTCGGGTATTACAATATTCCCGCCCATCCACAAAATATCTTCCTCCAGGCCGACATCGTGAAGGACTTGAAATAATAGCTGTTTATCCGGAAGCTTTTGTCTGCTGCATTTTAATCCATAGACCAGATTATCATACAGCGTACCGGAAAAGATAATCGGTTTCTGGGAGATCATGGTGATATTGTTGCTGACGTCTGCTTTACTCAAAGATGAGACATCATGGCCATCTAAAAGAATTGTTCCCTCCGATGGGGCATACAGCTGGTCAAGGAGCAGGGCAAGGGTAGATTTTCCGGAACCGGAAAATCCGACCACTGCAACCTGATTACCGGGTTCAATAGTTAGATTGAGCCGATTTAATAAAGGGGTACCATTGGGCAGATTATAAGCAACATTCTCCATTTCCAGATGACCTGCAGTTCGTAACGGGGTGGTTTCAGGGGGCATCAGGGCATGAATCGGCTCAAAGTCGAAAATCTGCATAATCTGCCTGTAGCGAACCTGTGCATCCTGGTATGACTGATAAAAAGCCAGCATCTCTTTCCATGGATCATAGATCTTTTCATAGGCGGAAAGAAACGCAACCAGGGCCCCAAGGGTAAACTGACCTTCAATTGCCAGATAACCGCCGAGCAGAAAGAGAATTAACGGACCAAATGACTGAAACAGATTGTCGGTAAATTTAATGCCGTATTTGAGCAGAAAGAGACGTTTTAAGGTCTGATAGAGCTGTGTAATATTTGACTGCAGCCTTTTTTCTTCAAAATGAAAACCAGCATAGGACTGGACATCATTGATCCCTGTTACAGCCTCATTAACAATATTACTCATCTTGCGAATAGTGCGGATACGTTTCCTGTTCCACAGGTTATAGCGTTTCTGCAAGCGGGGAATAATAAAAAATTCAATGGGATAAAAAGAAGATGAGAGCAGAGCCAGCAATGGATTCACTGAAATCATATACCCAAGCAGGGCCAGGTAGGTAAGCAGTGAAGTAATCGGGATAGCCAGCGCTCCACCGATAAAAAAACCAATGGCATTGAGTTCTGCAGTCATGGCTGAAATCACCGTGCCCGGCTGCATGGTACGAAAAAAAGGGAGGGGCAGCTGCAGGATGTGTTTGTACAGCTCCGTACGCATTTCAATCAGAATCTTCTGACCGATCAGAACCTGTAGATAATTAATCGCATATTTCGAAATCCCGGCCAACAGTACGGCAGCAAAATAGAGCCCGCAGTACAAGAAAAGGAGCTGAAGATCTTTTAACTCAATGGCCTCGTTGACGATGCGTTTCTGCATCTCAAGGGGAAAAACACGAAAAACGAGACTGACCAGAATGATCAGCAGAAGAACAAGCTGCAGACCATGCAGACGATGAAGAATCCAGTAATAGAGCGACCGCTTTGTAACTCGCATTATTCTCTTTTTAATAGCAACAGTAAAGGTGTGTCAAGCATGGTCCGTGAAAGAATACTGCTTCCCCATAAAACTCCGTTTCGTTCACTCTCCGAAAAGTACAACAGAGAACACTGTTCAATGCCGGTGGTTCATTTCTCCCGATCATTTCAGCCCTTGCAGATGCGATACTGCCGGAGCAAGTTCAGCAGCGCATAATCTGGAGATGACCGTTGAGGCGGCTGTAACATAGGCGCCGTAATTATCTTCATTAACCGGTATGGTCAGGGAAAAGTTTTTCCTCTGGATAATTTTTCGTGTCTGCAGATCATTGATTGTCCAGGTCAGGTTACAGGTAAACTCTTTTCCCGGCATTCCGTCGAAACGATCGATCTCCAGGTCCACCTGGTATCTTTTTTCTGCAAAACGGGGGCCTGGATAGACGCTGATATTACCGGACTGCAGCAAGAGGGAAAGATCCCTGCTGATCACGGCTGCAATCTGTTCATCAAGTGGTGCTGCCCAAAGATGGGTTGAAGAAGATCGTATTACAGTCGGTCCGAAACGGGTGACAATGGAACTGCCGGCAAACTGCTGCGGCAGAGTGACCGGACCGACAAGTATAACTCCGCGGCCATTGTATTTTAAAACAGGGGGCGCCCCGGATTCGGCCATTGCTGCAAGCGTATACTGATGAATCGGCGAGCCCCTCCCGATGCAGCCGGCCGGGCCGATAATCAACAGCATAACCATGAGGTTGATCAGGGGACGAGGAACTATCATTTTCCATCCTCTTCAGGGCCGACCAGCAGAGCATTTGGATGACGCTGCAGATAATCGGCAAAGTCACGCATGGCGCGGGCTGCCTTGCGAACCTCGGCAAGGGTCAAACCCAGCTGGTAGGGAAGTTCACTGTTTTCTGCAGCCATGGTGTCTGCAGAATCAAGGGTGGTGACCAGCCTGTCGGCAGCCAGTGATACCCGGGCAAGGGTTTTGCGCATATCCTTGATCGTCGGCTGCAGTTCCCTGTTTGTTTCAGATAACATTTTTTCAGCGTTTGCAGTAAGCGATGAGAGATCGGCCAGCAACCGACTTATTTCAGGATCAAGGGATGCAAGCTGTTTATCCACACCAGCGACCAACCCGTCAAAATGAACCACTGCCGTATTAAAGGAAGCTACCGAGTTATGCAGGTCCGGATCATTGATAAACTTATCCATGCCGTTGAGAACGGACATGGACCTGTCCATCAGCTTTTTAAGGGGCAGCGATTCAATTGCCTGGGTGAACTGTTCCAGCCCGGATGGCGCTGTGGGAATCTGCAGATATTCTCCCTGTCGTATAATCGGCGCATTGGTCGACTCGGGATCAAAGGTGAACTCAATATAGAGCTTTCCGGTAATCAGACTGCTCATCTTGAGTTTTGCCTGCAGTCCCCTATGGATCAGGGATTCAAAAAAATCCTCCGGGTTGTCAAATCCAGCTTCGCGGTAATTATCCTGCAGACGGGCACCGTTACCGTTAATATCAACGTAGACCGGGATATGATAGTTCTTTTCTTTTCTGTCAAAGAGAATTTCTATGGACCCGACCTGGCCTATTCGGACGCCCCGATAGGTCACCGGGGCCCCCACGTCCAGCCCGTGCAGAGAGCCGTTAAAATAGAGGACACAACGGTAACTCTCTTTATTGAACTTAAGATTCCCCAAAACTAAAATAGCGGCAATAACTAAAAAAATTGCCCCTATAACAAACGTACCGATAAGAGCAGGATTTGCTTTTTTACTCATAAGCAGGGCATCTCCCGATTACCGGTTCCCCGGGTGAGAAAGTCAATAACCGTTGGATCATCCGACGTTTTAAGCAGTTGTTTCGGGTCACCGACTGCAAGCATGGTTCCGGCCTCACTATCCAGGAAAACCGAATTATTTGCAATGGAATAAATGGAAGCCAGCTCATGACTGACGATGATCAGCGTTGCCCCCAGGGTATCACGCAGCTCCAGAATGAGTTCATCAAGACGCCTGGCACTGACAGGATCAAGCCCTGCCGACGGCTCATCAAAAAATAGAAATTCCGGGTCCAGGGCAATGGCCCGGGCAATGGCAGCCCGTTTGCGCATTCCACCGGAAAGCTCTGATGGATAAAATTCTTCAAAACCGACCAACCCCACATAAGCGAGCTTGAGCCTGACCAGATACCTGATCAGATCCGGATGCAAATCACTGTAATGCTGCAGCGGCAGGGCCACATTTTCAGCCAGGGTCATGGAGCTCCACAGCGCACTGCCCTGATAAAGAATTCCGGCATGCTGCATGATGTGGGCACGTTCATCAACGTTCATTGCCCAGAAATCAACATCTCCATACAGCACCCTGCCCTTTGCCGGTCGCTTCAGTCCTATGAGGTGGCGAAGCAGAGTGGATTTTCCACAACCGGAACCGCCCATAATAAAGAAAATATCACCCCGGTTGACGGTAAAGCTGATCTCCCGCTGAAGAATAAAATCACCATAGGCCATGGTCAGATCTTCAACTTCCAGCACTGTTTTTCCGGTATCGATATCCATCAGACACCGATTTTAAAAAAATTAAACAGCATGGTCATGATTGCATCAGAGACAACAATCAGAACAATGCCCATTACTACGGCTTTAGTGGTCGACTCACCAACAGCTGACGCACTGCGCCCGCAACGCATTCCCTGGTAGCAGCCTGAAAAACCGACCAGAACGCCATAGACGACACTCTTGATAACGCCCTGGCTGCACTGGTCAAGGGTTATTGCCTGCCGCGTTTGCCGAAGATACTCGATTGGTGAAATATCCAGCATGGTAACACCTATAAATGTTCCGCCGATTATACCGAGCAGATCGGCATAGACACAGAGCAGGGGCATCATCAGGATAAGGGCAAGCATGCGCGGCAGGACCAGGAAACCGACCGGTGATATCCCCATGGTCTGCAGGGCATCGATTTCCTCTGAAACCTGCATAGTCCCAAGTTGAGCGGCGTACGCAGCCCCGGTTCGACCGGCCATGATTACACCACTCATCATGGCCCCCATCTCCAGGACCATGGCCACGGCAACGAGGTCGGCCACATAGATCTGCGCCCCGAACATTCCCAGTTGAATGGCACCGACAAATCCAAGGATAACGCCGACCAGGATGGAGATAAGTGAGACAATGGGCAGGGCCTGGGCACCGCAGTTCTGGATAAAATAAAAAAAATCCCGGGTGCGGAAATAAGATTTTCCCCGCATAATCCGGATCAACTCTATGATGATATCACCGGTGAAAGTTGCCATATCACGTCCGGAGGCAAACAGACGCATGGCAGCCTGCCCGATCCCGGCCCGCAGCCCTGATGGCTGAGTTGCAGGAACAATGTCTTTTTCTCTGCCCGTGTCTGCAAGATGCAGGAGCTGCCCGGCACCATCGGGTATCTGTGAAAGATCAGTTTCAATCCCGTGCTGTCCGCAGAGCTCGACCAACTGTGTTAAAAAAACAATAAGCAGTGAATCCCAGTTGGTCAGGGCATCCGTCCGGATACTGATTTTCTTACAGGTGCTGTCAACTTCTTGAAAAATTTCAGAAAAAGGTGGCGTTGGACAGTCGATTTTCCAACAGCCAAGCAGATGTATCTCCTTGGTTCCAGGTTCAGGCGATACTATTGAATAGGTGGAAGAATGGCTCACAACACTTATTGTCCAATAAAAAACACCGCTGAAACAGAGAAAGCGCAGAGTTTCTTTCGCAAGCTGTCTCTGCGCCTGCCAGGTTTCGGCGGTGAAAAATTGTTTTCAAATTAAGGGTACGGCTTACAGAACCAATGAAATCAGTACCCGATTTTACTGAAATGCGACACTCCTTTGTCAACCGGCAAATTTTACAAGCAGTGAGGATAAATCTTCAACCTCGGCACCGGCTTTCTGCAGGTTGGCCATACATATTGGACACATTGCGACAATTTTACCACCATTATCCTTTAATTCCGTGACCCGACGCAGGCCTACCTCTTCCGCCAGTTTCGGCGACACGGATTCTGCGGGCCCGCCGCAACAGGTGGTAAAGGACCCGGAGGTATTTAACGGTTTACAGTTTACACCAAGACCGGCAAGAAGAGTAAGCGGTACATCGGCAAGTTCGAGATATCGCCCGTAAAAACACGGGTCGTGCAGCGTCACCTCTGTTGCACTGTCCGCTCCTTTGAGGTTGGCTAACTCAAAATAGGTCTGCACTTCAAAGGAGATTCCGGTATATTTAGGGTACAATACCTTTACCGCATATGTGGTATGGGGATCAACGGTTATCAACTTGCGAATGCCGGCTTTTTTCAGCTTGTTTGCCACATACACAGCATGCTCGACAAAACTCTCCTGATCGCCCAGATCATAGAGGAGTACACCACTGTACTCATCCAATTCCGGCTGGTAGCTGAAAGATACTCCTGATGCCTGCAGTATCTGCACCACATTAGCGAGAATTGCATTAAAGCTCTGCTTGTCTTCTTTTGCGGCAATGATGTTCAGGGCAAGATTGGTCAGTGCCTTGGGAACAACTTTTCCGTAACGAAGATAATCAGCCTTGGGTGTATCTTCGAACTTTTCCAGGTATTTCGTTGTTGCCTTAATATAGGGAACAAGCTGATACATCATGCCGGTGAACAGCAGTGTATCTCCTTCCTGTGTCACGCTGCTGTCTTTCCACCAGCTGTTAAGACCGGATTTTTTCAAACCAAAGGGATTTCTGGTCTTGCGAACATTATCGGCAAGAATATCTATGATGATCTTGGGAGTAAACATCTTATGAATTCCTCCAGGTGGTAACGGCAAACCGTTTCAAGCTGAGAATAACCTCTCCAGGATCCGCCTCTCTCGGGCAGGTCTGGGTACAGAGTCCGCAGTGGAGGCACTTCCACAGATCATCTGCATTTGCAAGGATACGATCACGGGCACCGATTTGAATATAGCGTATCAGCCTGCGGGGAAAGCTGTCTGAAAGAAGAGGGCAGACGGCCACGCAGGTACCGCAGTTAAAACAGATCAGAGCAGTGTCATCACCGTACTTTTTCAATTCCTCAGCAAAATCAGGAGTAATTTTTGTCATGTCATATCTCCATGGAGACAGTGGTATAAATAGGGGGTTAACGTTATGCTGCCTCGTCGGTTTCTTTGACAACCAGTTTATACTTAAAATAGCCGCCGTCTTTCGCTCCTTCCACAACCTCACCATATTGTTTCAAGGTTGCCAGATACCAGATAACCTGGTCCACGTCCAATCCCGTTGCCTGCGCAATTTCAGGAGCGGTGGCACCATCATCAGCTGCAACCTCTTCCCTGAGCGATTTAAGATTCTTTTTCTGGGTTTTAACCATTGCCGCAGCCCGCTGGATTGATTCTTTTCGTTCATGGCGCAACTGTTTCATGGCCTCTTTTTTTTCCTGCTTTGCTTGATCAATATCACTCATAGTCCTGTATCTCTATAAAAACAGTTTTGGGGCAGCACAAAATTAAACGTTTCAAAGGCTGTCCAAAGTATAAAGGCACCCGAGACAACGCGGTGTCGTGCACTAACCTTCAATAAGTTCATCGGCTACAATCATGTCAACCATAGCCTCATACTGCTTCAGGCTCCACCCCTTGAGATCAATGGCTCCGTTAGGACATACGGCCACACAGGCACCGCATCCCAGACAAAATGCTGAGACAACGCTTGCCTTTTTAACCGTACCCGATGAGGTCTCGACATCAATCATTTCCAGAGCACCATCTGCAAGACAGGCATCGACACAGGCACCGGTTCCCTCACAGATGTCATGATCAACAGCTGCAACATAGGGGTCAAGCTCCACATACCCCTTGGAGAGGAGTGAAGCGGTCTTTACTGCAGCAGCAGCGGCACCGTTGCAGGCTTCACCAATGGTCATGGGTGCCTGGGCGGTTCCGGCAAGAAACACGCCGGCCACTGCCATTTCAACAGGTGCCAGTTTGGGATGAACTTCCTGGAGAAACTTGTCCGTGCCCACCGGCAGCTTCATCATCGAAACAAGATCGGACACCGCACCTGCTTCCATACCGGTTGCAAGAACGACAAGATCAACAGGTACCTCAACTTCCTCATCAAAGGTGAGTCCGTCTTTAACCGTAACCTGCACCGGATAATCAGACCCAGTGGCGGCAGTAACAACCGGGGAATCTGCAGCTGCAAAGCGGAGAAAGACAACCCTGTTCTGAGCAGCCTGATCATAGATCTCTTCCTGGCCCCGGCCATAGGTGCGTATATCCCGATAGAAGTCATAAATAGCGGTTTCCGGGTAACGCTCCTTCACCTTGTTGGCTGCATGGAGCGTGGCAGTACAGCAGGTACGGGAACAATACTCGTTGAGGTAACCGTTTTCATCCTCCTCATGGATCCCCGGAATCTGGCGGCTGCCCACACAGTGAATCATTGCAATGGATCGGATTTTTCTGCCGCCAAGCTCAAGCATGCTGCCCGAACCCTTTGTTTCACTCATCTGTTTGATGAATTCCGGCAGGGTAATGACTTCACTTAATTCACCAAAACCATATTCCCCCTGTCTCGGCTGATACGACCTGAATCCCGTTGCCATAATAACTGCACCGGTCTTGATGGCCTGTTCTTTCTCCGCATCAGGTGTTATGCCTTCAGGAACAACATATCCTGCTGCCTGCACATATTTGTCGGTATCTGCAGGAACTGTTTTTACCTGCAGGTCAAAGTTACCGACATAGCCCTCAAAGCCGACAACTTCCGTGCAGGTCATAACGGTAATTGCCTCATGGGCAAAAACCTCCTGCGTAAGTTGAGCGATAAGATCCGCACTTTTTTCACCAAAAGGGGCAACCGTATCAAGCAGAGCCGCGTTGCCGCCGAGAAAAGGAGTCTTTTCAAGCAGCACGACCTCGATACCTCGATCAGCGATGACCTTAGCCGCTTTGAGTCCGGCAACTCCCCCGCCAATGACGGTGGCATGCTTTCTGGCATCCATCCGCAGGGGATCAAGCGGCGTGAGCAGACCAGCCTTGCCCACTGCAGCTGCAACA
Source organism: Desulfobulbaceae bacterium (assembly GCA_015486315.1). Classification (GTDB taxonomy): domain Bacteria; phylum Desulfobacterota; class Desulfobulbia; order Desulfobulbales; family Desulfobulbaceae; genus Desulfobulbus_C. Next base: position 7,456 of record WFRY01000034.1, on the reverse strand, counting down.
AGTTTTTCCGCCTTGTACGTTGCCTTGTCGCCGTGGAGAATCCAGCTCACATGTTCACGAATATTGGCATGGTCGTAAATATAGGGATTACCGCCGGCCCTGGTGATAGCACCGCGAAACGTCGTCTCATGGAGACTGGGGGCACAGGACGCCACCACAACTCTATCCACCACACCGTTTTTCAGATCTTCAATGATCAGCTCCTGACCGGGATCAGAACACATAAAGGAACTGGTACGGGCAACTGCAACGCCGGGCAGGTGTTCCGCTACATCACGAACCTTTTCCACATCAACATGATCAGAAATATTTCCGCCGCAATAGCAGATATATACGCCGATCTTTTCTGATTTTTCTTTTTTGTCTTTCGGGTCAGTCATATCTCTAACACCCATTTTTTAGTAAAGGGCCGGGAGTTGTTCGACTCCATTATTTCCCTTGAGCTATTATGTAGTTGGATGCCTCCATAGCTGCAGCTCCTGCCTCGGAAATCGAATCAACGATATCCTTAGGCCCGGCAGCTGCACCTGCAACAAAAATCCCCTGACTATCGGTCATTGTCGGTGCAATGGAAGGCTGTACTGTCTGGATAAAATGATCGCTGCCCGTTGATACGGAACAGATCCCCTCAGGAGACCAGTGCGGATAAACACCAAGTGACAGAATAACCAGGTCATGATTTTCAGTGGTCACACCAGAGCCGTCCTGTGCCTCATACTGGACGGCAACACTGTTGTTATCAGTTCCCTCGATACGGCCGACCTTACCTTTTACAAACATTATTCCCATGGCCTTGGCAGTCTGATAAAACTGTTCATACCCCTTACCAAATGCCCGGATATCCATGTAGTAAATAATAATATCTGCAAGTGGCAGGGAACCGGACAACAGCATGGCCTGCTTAATGGCATACATACAGCAGAAACGTGAACAGTAAGGAATCCCCATGCTCTTGTCACGGGAACCGGCACACTGGACAAAGGCAATGGAATCCGGTTCCATACCGTCGGACGGTCGCAGCACCCTGTTATACGGGCCGTGCGGTGCCAGGAGACGTTCCATCTGCAGGGAGGTAATAACGTTGGGGACATTGCCGTTGCCGTATTGAGGTTTTCCCTCAATGGTGGTCATTTCAAAACCAGTGGCCAGGACAGCTGTTGTAGCTTCAATGGTTAAATCGACCGGTTTTTGAAAATAATCAATCGCTCCGGTGGGACAGACTTTTTCACATTTTCCGCAGAGCATACAGCTCTCCGGGTCAAGCACGGCAACCTGTGGTATTGCATTGGAAAAAGGAATCCTCACAGCCTTGGTTGCACAAAAACCACCCTGCTCGGGATCAGGCGTGTACACCGGGCATGCATACTCGCACTTACGGCAACCGATACATTTATCCTCATCCACGTAGCGGGGCTTTTGGGTAATCCTGGCCCGGACCCGACCGTTATCACTGGTCAACTGCTTCAGATCGCACCAGGTATAAATCGTTATGTTTTTGTGATGTGCTGCCGAGGACATCTTGGGCGTGGTGATACAGCTCGCACAATCCAGAGTAGGAAATACCTTGGAAAGACGAATCATCTTGCCGCCAATGGACAGATCTTTTTCTATAATCACGACGGAAAAATCCTGATCGGCAAGGTCAAGGGCCGATTGCAGGCCGGCTATGCCGCCGCCGACAACGAGTGCATCACAGGTGATTGTTTGTCCATCTGACATTGTCTTCTCCAGAATACTTTAGATTTGTTCGTAAAACTCCCATGTCCCGTCACTTATGCACGGTAAACAAGGCTCTTACGAGTCCATCACTTTTGTATCATCATTGTTTGCGTACAGACTCAGGCAGCCACCTGTTCTCCGTCAACGGGTGTCGGTTCTTTCAGCACCGGCGGGCCAAGTTCCTGGACAATGTCATTCATCAGATTCACCTCTTTTAAAAAGGCACGGTTACAAACCGTACAAATTGCGGTCAGGCGTAATCGTTTAATTTCAAGATCTCTCGCCTTCATCATCTGATAGACATTATCGATACGTTTAGCCAGGGCGTGATATGCGCCTTCATAAGGACATTCTTCACCACAGGACATAATAATAATGCCGCTGATACCCTTTCTGAAACAGTCAAGATAAAATTGTTCAGGAAACATGACAGGAGCCCGGACTCTGACAATATAGGTATTGGCAGGATAACTGGAATGGGACTGGCCCACTGAATCAGCGCCGGGATAAGCACAGCTGTCTGTTGCCAGGATGAGGATCTTTCCCTCATTGATCTGAGATGCCATGATCAACTCTCTCTACATAGAAAAACGGGATCACCCGCATACCGTTTCAGAGCATACGGGTGCGTCAAAAAACGGCTGCTACTTATTCCTGGTGATAAAATGCTTATCATAACCATCGGCCTCAAGATATCCGAGATAACCATGCCCGACTTTGTCGGCCCAGGCCTTGAGATCTATACGTGTACCCTCATCGTTTGAATACACTTCCATGGTTTCACCTATTTTCAATTTGCCGATTCCTTTTTTGGCCTCAAGCAACGGACCGGGACAGGCGCTGCCCCGGGAATCTATAACTGCAGCCGCTTCAATGGTACTCAAATCCACATCAGACATTTCAACCTCCTGAAATTAATAAATAAATTAAAACTACTTACAAAAATCTACCAGCCGATAACCTTGTCGGCCTCGATAAAAGCATCGTTGACCACGGTACCCGTTGTTGCCTCAACACCTTCAACCAGCATGGAGGGATCAACTTTACGGGATTTGATACAGGGCAGGCACACCAGTATTTTGCCGCCGTTGTCCAGAAAATCACGCATCAAGCGATCCAGGGGCAGTCGATCAAGTGAATGGACGGTTTCGGCATATCCTTTATAGGCAAGACGGGTGGCCTCACCAAAGATAATAATTGTTACCTCATGCTCCATGGAAAGACCGATATTTGCAACGGCAAAGGCCGTGAGTACTTTTTCCGCTCTTTCCCCAGCGTCATGCATGACGTACACAAGTTTCTGATGCTCCTCGGACATAATATTCTCCTTATTCTCTATTTGTTTTCACCGGCAACAGTGCCGGATATTCAATGAAACAGATCCACCTGTTTCTCTGTGGGGGCTCGAAAAAAAACAAAACATCCAATCCCGCATCCTGTATTGAGGCCATATTGCCCTGCTCCTCAATCATAAACCCTCGAACGAGCGCTGCTCGTCCTGCAGTTTTACTCAATCAGACCAAGTCAATCAGAGGCAAATCCAGGCCTGTTTTTTGGATAATTATTTTTTTCCGCGCCCCTTACCTGCACTGACAGCCATCAAACTTACTGTCTGAATCAAAAGATTCAGAAACGATTTTGCGTAAAACTATGCGATACCGTACAGGATCAATCAACTTTTCCCGCACGGTTATTTCATACTCTTTTCCCGGAAGAACCTTGAAAAATTCATCATGAAAATGATCTCCGGTCTCAATAAATTCAAGTGACTCACCACGGGATATTTCCCGAAAAGCCTGGCTTATCTTCAACAGAGTAAAGGGGTCCGGTACTCCGTGAAGTTTGAATTGTTGCTGTATTTTCATTGCCGTTTATCTTGGTTGAACACTTTTCCATTCAACGAAGCAATGCCTGTGCCTGTTTTATCTCATACAATGGAAATCTAAACCACACCTGTTAATTATTAATAAATTACAGCATGTTATATTAAACTGTTTTGGCACCAGGTATGGTTTTCTGTTTAAATAAAGGTTTCGTTTTGTTAAAAACTGTACAACATGTTAAGTTACTCCCTTAACACACTGTTAAAAAATTAACACCGGGTGAACAATGCTTGAACAGGAACTCAACGAATACTGGAAGACGGTTGTCGATACTATCCAGGAAGGGGTTATGATTGTTGCTCCAGGGGGAATTATCGTTTCTGCCAATCGTGCTTTTCTGCACCTGACCGGGTATGCACTTGATGAACTTGTCGGTCAACCATGTTCCCGGCTTAACTGTACAGCCTGTCATCTGGAGCGAAATCAGGAACTCCACCACTGGTGTCGGTTATTTCGGGAGGGATCACTTAAAAAACAACGCTGTGTTCTCAACCGGCGCGACGGCACGCAGCTGCATATCCTGAAAAATGCCTCTGTTCTTCGCGACCGTGAAGGTAAAGTCATCGGCGCGGTTGAGACCATGACTGATATTTCAGAAATTTTAGAGCAGGAAACAAAGATTGAGGCCTTTAAAAGGGAACTCACCGGACGAGATACCTTTTATGGTATGGTCGGCAATTCCGCGCCCATGCAAAGGGTCTACAGCCTGGTAAATAATGCCGCTCATTCCGACGCGCCCCTGATTATTTTCGGCGAGTCGGGTACGGGCAAAGAACTAGTGGCACAGGCCGTTCATGAGATCAGCAGTCGTCGTGATCAGCCCTATGTCAAGGTGAACTGCGCAGCCCTGAACGAGTCTCTTTTAGAGAGCGAGTTATTCGGACATGTCAAGGGTGCCTTTACCAGTGCTGCCCAGGACAGAAAAGGACGATTCGAGGCGGCACGGGGCGGATCTATTTTTCTTGATGAAATTGGAGATCTTCCCCTGTCAACTCAGGTAAAATTACTCCGGGTACTGGAGGAAAACATCATCGAGAGAGTCGGCGAGAATCAGCCTGTTCCCATTAATGTGCGGATAATCTCGGCAACCAACAAAAACCTGATGGAGATGGTCCGGGAGGGCACATTTCGGGAGGACTTTTTTTACCGCATTAATGTCATTCCCATCAATATCCCGCCGGTCAGGGATCGAGGCGATGATATCTCCCTGCTTGCCGAATCTTTTTTCAGTAAAATTCAGCTGAAAATGGGTAAGAATATCAACAGAATCAGTAACGAGGCCATGAACCTGCTCATGCGCTACAACTGGCCCGGCAATGTTCGGGAACTGCGCAGCACCTTTGAATACGCCTTTGTCACCTGCCAGGGAAGCGCGATTACGGAAAATGATCTGCCCCCTGTCATTCAGCAATACCAGCCAACGCCTGAAGTTGCTCTCCATACGCCGGCACCGGTAGATAAACAAGAGCGGCAGAAACAGGAGTTGATCCAGGCCCTGAAGACAACAGGCGGTAATCAGAGCCGGGCAGCTGAAATTATCGGGGTGTCCAGGGTCACCGTGTGGAACAGGATGAAAAAATACAAAATTACATCGGCCCATGCAACCTGAGCGCGTGCAGCAGGGCGTTCATGGAGCGCTTACGAACAGATTATAAAATCTGATCCAGAAATCGCCGAGTTCGTTCCTGTTCCGGCCTTTGAAAAAACCCGGCTGTTCTCCCCTGCTCTATGATACGGCCATGTTCCATAAAAATAATCCAGTCACTGACCTCCCGGGCAAAACCCATTTCATGGGTCACCACCACCATGGTCATTCCTTCCCGGGCAAGATCCATCATCACCTCCAGCACCTCACCAATCATCTCCGGATCAAGGGCACTGGTAGCCTCGTCAAAGAGCATAACCTTTGGTTTCATTGCCAGGGCCCTGGCAATAGCCACCCTCTGCTGCTGTCCGCCCGAGAGCTCTGCCGGAAAGGAGGCAGCCTTTTCCGCCATTCCTACCTTTGCCAGCAGGTCCATGGTTGCGGCAAGTGCCTGCGTCCGATTTTTTTTACGTACCAGACGCTGGGCAAGGCTGATATTCTCAGCTACATTCATATGCGGGAACAGGTTAAACGATTGAAAGACCATACCTACTTCACGCCGTATCTCCAGCCGATGCTTTTCATTATCATCCAGGGGAATGGAGTCAACAATGATTTCTCCGGAGTCAATCTCCTCCAGCCCGTTCAGGCAGCGCAGAAAAGTTGACTTGCCGGATCCTGAAGGACCAATAACCACCAGCACCTCACCCCTGTCAACCCGGGCGGAAAAATCAACCAGGGCAGGAATCGGGCCGGGATACACCTTGTTGATCTTCCTGACATCTATGATTAACTCTTTCATTTCCGTTCCGAGCGGTTTCATACGTCCGCCTCCCGGCCAAATTTTATTTCCAGCAGATGAACCAGTTGTGAAAGTGACAGGGTAATGATCAGATAAACGGCAGCCACGCTGAACCAGATCTCAAAGGTAAGAAACGTCTCTGCAATTATGGTTCTTCCCTGCATGGTCAGATCATATACGGCAATAGTACTGACCAGTGCCGAGTCTTTGATCAATGATACTGCCTGCCCGGTAAGTGGGGGCAGAATCCGTTTCAGGGCCTGGGGCAGGATTATGATTCTATAGGTATCAAAAGAAGACAAGCCCAGGCTGTACGCCGCTTCCCACTGTCCCCGCCGGATGGAGACAATTCCGGCCCGGAAAATTTCCGAGGCATAGGCACCTTCAAACAGGCTTAAGGCGATTACAGCGGCCGAAAACCGTTCCAGTTCAAAAACAGGGGCCAGGACAAAGTAGAGGAAAAAAATCTGCACCAGCAGGGGGGAATTTCGGATAACCTCAAGGTAGAGCCGGGCAATAAAACGACCGATTCGAGAGCCGGATAAGCGCAGTAGCGCTGTGACCAGGCCGATCACCGAGGCCAGCACCAGGCTGTAGGCGGTTATCTCCAGTGTAACCCATAATCCGTCCAGCAGGGGACCCGGAGTAAAAACACCCCCTTCAAAAGTAAAAAAATAAGCCGGCACCCTGTACCACTGCCAGTTATACCCTACCCGGCTGCTGCCACGCAGGAGCAGCCAGGCTATAACCGCAATCAGTAACGCGAACTTGCCGATATCGACAAGCTTTGAATATTTCCCTGGTCTTAGAATGATATTCATTTCTGTATCGTATCTAATTTCCGGCCCTGCAGCAAGGATGAACTCTTTCCTGTGGGAGCCGCAGCTCAGTCCAGCAACATTTTATCCTCCATCCCGCCCCTGTTAACAAACATTGGATGCAGCAGATGGCTGGCAAAACTGTGACAAACTCCCGGCAGACAGACAGGTCCGAGCTGCAACCCTGCTATTTTCTTGACATAACGGCATTTTACTGGTAGGGGCGTAAGAAGGTATCTACGTATTATGTGCAGCAGGGAAACGATCCACAGTCTTTCCAGAGGGAGGATAAAGCATCTCACCGTACAATAAATTATACCTGTGACAAAAATCGAGATAATATCTCAACCACTTGACATAATAATTCTGTTGTCGCTTCTGAACACCGTTTCGAGCAATAAAGATAACTGATGGTTTTTACGTTATCAATATGTTGCAAAAAAGAAACTTTTTAAACGGAGTGATTTCCAGCAAAGAGCGTGACAACGAAAAATCAGAGAGTTAGGTAGTACAGACATCGTAAATTGATGCAGAAAACTGCTCATTTTTTGGACAACGCAATAGCTTTGTTTCGTAGGAGCCCGCCCCCGCGGGCGATTGCAGTTGGTCATCGCCCGCAGGGGCGGGCTCCTACGGTAAAAATATCATT
>WFRY01000033.1 GCA_015486315.1 Desulfobulbaceae bacterium | reverse complement strand
CATCCCTGAGCTCAAATCAAGGTTTGATCCACCGCTTATGATACACGTGGATGAACTTAGCGAGGCCCTGTACTGGGATTTTATTACGTTTCTAAACAAGGTTCGTGGCTGCGGAGTCGGAATCCACGCGCTCACCCAGTCTGTTGCAGACCTTACGGACATTGTAAAAAGGGAAAATGCAAGACGACTCCTGGATAACTTCAACACCCAGCTCTTCTTCCGGGTAAACGACCCTGAGACATCACGCTACGTGGCATCAAAGGCAGGAAGCCGCAAGGTATTTACAAGGATATTTGCAGGCGGGGCATTTTCAGGAAGGGAGATGAGAGAGCCGGTTCTGGACACTGCCTCTGCACTGGAACTCCCCGACCGGGTGTTTTATCTCTTTACCCAGTCAAATGGAAAGCATTCATCCTACAGGGGAAGGACTGTGAATGTATTAAGCGTGCCGCTGAGGGTGAGGTATGATTTTGCTAAAGTGACGTCACCCTATCCCGGTCAGAAATAACCAAACGTATTCACATGGCAATTACAAAATCAGATTTTCGCACTTCTTCGGAGGATGCGCAGACATTGGAGATACATGAATAATTATATTCACATGACAAAACAATACGTGTTCCGTAACATATTGCCATTATAATATGATTTAACAGTTGACAATTTACGTTTTAAGTGCGATATAGTTCTAAGAAAGTTCCATATTGCACATGAAATATAATTCACAAACAAAAAACATTGGTCCCAAGTCAGCTTACCTTGTTGCTGAACTTTACGAGCGACAGAAAACGATTTTTTCTGTTCGGGATGTAATACAGATAATGGGGCTGGACAGCAATGCTGCCCGGGCATTGACAACACGCCTCGTTTCCAGGGGGGTGGCAACACGGATTAAACCTGGGTTATTTATCCTGGTACCGCCCGAACTGGGCCACGAGAGAGAATACCTGGGCAATCCGTATATGGTGGCTGCTGAAATTGCCGGTGGAGAAAACTATTTTATTTCCCACGCATCCGCCATGGAGATACACCAAATGGTCACTCAGCCCCAGCTTGTGGTCTATACGACATGCACTAAACGAATACGTCCAAGGTCTGTACTGGGAACCGAATTTCGTTTTATCCACAGCAAACCGAAACATTTTTTCGGTACAATGCAGCAATGGGTGACCAAAAACAGGAAAGTCCAAGTCAGTGACCTGGAGAGAACAGTTATTGATGGTCTCAGGCAGTCTGAATACTGCGGTGGATTTAGTGAGGTTGCCAAGGGATACTGGATGCGGCATCAGGATATGGATATAAAAAAACTGGTGGAATACGCATTAATGCTGGACATCGGCGCAGTTTACCGCAGGCTCGGTTATCTGCTGGAACTTTTCGGGACAAAGGAAACCGATCAAGTGGATTTGCTGCGCAAAAAACTCACTTCCACTTATATGCTCCTTGACCCGGCCATACCTGCCGAGGGAAAATTCATTGCCCGCTGGCGGTTGCGGCTGAATGTAAGTCCGGAAGAAATCAAGAGCATCATAAATACCTGAACAATGATTCCTCAAAGAAATATTTCATTGCTGTCAAACCGCCTTGCCAAAGCTGGTGGTCGTCGGATTCCTGAATTTGTGCTCGAAAGGGATTACTGCCTGGCGTGGTTTCTTATTGGCCTCTCCCGTTCAACATTACGTGACGTACTTGCTTTCAAAGGCGGAACTGCGTTAAAGCGGTGCTACTTTGGTGACTATAGGTTTTCTGAAGATCTGGATTTCACCCTGATCAGGGAGGTGCCCCTTAACACTATTCTTGCAGGATTAGAAGAAATTTTCACCGATATCCAACAGGAATCCGGGGTAGTCATCCGTTATTCACGTGCAGATAGAAAGTCACATAAAAATAGTCATACCTTCTATCTTGCCTATGAAGGCCCGTTACCCAGCATGTCCACCAGGGAGGTGAAAGTCGATGTCACCATCAGGGAAAGGCTTGTGCAGCCATTGCAAAACAGGCCGGTCTTGAAGGGATATAAAGAGTACGAAGATCTGCCTGAAGATGCGATCATTCAGGTTTATTCCCTGGAGGAAATTTTATCAGAAAAAGTGGTGGCATTAACCGACCGGGCACGCAACGAACCGCGAGATCTTTATGATATCTGGTATCTCGTTGAACAGGAAAAGATGGATCTGGCAGCTATCTTTACCGACATTGTCCATAAGCTTGATTTTCGGAAGAGAAGTCTGGAAGGAATGAATGATGATTTTAATGCCAAGGAAACTCGATTGAAAAAGTTATGGACCATGCGCCTGGCAAATCAAATAGCTTATCTACCCCATTTTGAGGAGGTCTATCGAGCAGTAAAGCGAGCCTTTCGCGGTGCCGGTTTGCTGGATGCATAGGTGTTGCGTCCAATGGAAAGCATTCATCCTAAAGGGGAAGGACAATGAATGTATCGAGCGTGCCGCTTAGGGTGAGGTATGATGACTCTGTTAAGGTTTCATGACATAAGGATTTATGATTTCTAACCGGCCTTCTATAATT
>WFRY01000032.1 GCA_015486315.1 Desulfobulbaceae bacterium | reverse complement strand
CTATTTTTTTGCGAAATAAATAAAGTCAAGCAAGAGGAGGATCCATGTTCAGTTCAATCAGGTCGCTCTTGCCGCCTTCTGTACCACGCCATGGAGAAAAAGAAAAAAAGGCGTTACGCCGGAAAGCTGCAAGCATGACTTCGCGCGGCAATATATCGGTGCAGACGGGTCATTTTCTCACTAAAGACGATTTGAGAGCACGTAAAAAGAAACTTTTTGCAGATTGCAAGTGACCGATCGTCCACATAACAATGACCAGGAACAGCTTCAAAGAATTTCGGAGCTGTTCATAGAAGCCGAACGGGCAATAAAAGAAATTGAAGACGTCGGTGGAGAACTGGTTGTCCCTGCAGTAAATCAACTTCGCTATACTGGCAATCATCTTGTCAGGTATCTCAGTAACCCGGACGACAAGGAAGAGTTGCGTGATGCCTTTAAGCATTGCAAACGCGCGACCTATGATGCTTATGAGGCCGCTATCACCTACCAGTTGCTTGAATTCAAAATTTTTAAAGACGATTATCGTAAAGTTCAAGTCTCGACAGTCATTCCTGATTATTCGAACATAAAACACGTCATTGGAGAGGCAAGAAGATTTATTCGGGATAACAACGAGAGCAAAACCAGAGGTGATTTTTATAAAAACGGTAGGGAGTACTTACAAACAATTACAGAAAATGTTACCAAATTAAACGATAATCGGGATGAACTGAACAAGCTAATCACGAATGAACGCCGCAAGTTACTCTTTATGGTACTGGGTGGCCTTGGTGCGATATCCGCCATTATTTCCCTTCTTATTCATTGTTAATCGACAACGACACCTTTTTATTGAAATCCTTCGTTTGATCCAGGCCAACGGATAATATCGCCAAGCACTTTCATGGTAGCTGACTTTTTATTTTTACAGTACTTTCTACAGTACCAATGGACAATGTCCAGAATTACATGTTGTCATTACGGAATGTTATTGTCGCAGTTCGATGGACTCCCTCTCCGCCATGTTCCTTCAGGAACGTCGCGCAACATTCATTATACCCGCAGCCGGTAACGGTTAGCGGTTTTTTTTATTTTTTCCTGTCTTCCCTGATGTACCTGATACCTGTGTTATTACAGTACCTGTCGATAGAGTGCGGAAAGGCACTGTAAACGACTTGTCAAAACAGCTGAAACACCGCTGTAAGTAATGCAAAACCCCCTGAAAAGCAATACCGGATAACCGGTGGACGTGTGTTTGCGCTGATGCATGCACGCCGGATCTTTCCGGATTCGCCCATTTGCGGGAATGAACGAGTTTGCTGATTTTTTACGATACCATCACCGGCAATGGTGCGCTGGTTTTTGGGATACAATGACAGGAATCAGTTAGCATTTGAGTTGATACTCAAAAATGGTGCGCACACATACCCGTTGCAGTGCCCACAGGACACTCGGCAGCATACCTCTATTTTTTTCTCCCGTTACGCCATGCCCGGCATTGCACGCAGCCTGGCGAGAAGGACATCTGCATCGTCCGCACTCGGCGGCGAGGGAATTCCGGGTAGCAGGCCTAAGCCTTCTGTTGCCTCGTGGAAGGTTTCCTCATCCATGGTACTGATCATGGCGATATAGACCATGGCATTGATTTTAAGTAGTTCCATGGCCAGGTCAACGGGGGGCATATCGTCGAGGTGATCGTCGATAATAACCATCTGCGGCGCCTGTTGACGAACGTGCTCAAGAACGGTAACAGCGCTGTGTTCTGTTGTAAGGTCGACATTGGCGTCTGATTGCAGGGCCTCGACAAAGGGATTCGCTGTTTCCTGTCTGGTGCTGACAAATATGATATTTAACATAGATGACTTTTCTCTTTAATAATAGTGGGTTATGGTTTACGGGTAAATAAATGGTAACTGTTCAGGTAAGAGTACAATTTTACCATTACCTGTGGCTTGTAACTGTTTGTGAAACAAAGGGTATTGGAAAAAGACTATAGTAACACGTAGGTTGGCGTTGAACGATTTTTCGTCGACAATGTTGGGTTTCGCTTATATTTTGTATTTCCTCAACTCAGCGTTGTAAATCGAGATGTGAGTGATACCCGACAATGAGCTATAACAGCAGCCCCTGATGGGTACATCAGGGGATCTTGTCCCCGGCGGCATCTTTCACCTGTCTGCCAAGGACATCGGAAACAGCCTCGCCCAGCGTATTGACCGCCAGGCGGGCACAGTGCATATGATCCTCGGGCAGTCCCCCGAGAACACGCTCAACATCTTCCGGTTCAACCTGCAGGGCTGCCGCGAGTTTCCTGCCCTTGACAAGCTCACTCACGGCACTGGCACAGGCCCTGGTAAAAAGGCAGCCCTTCGGATCAACCTTGATATCCTTGATCACATCACCCTCAACCTGCAGATCAACGGTTATGGAGTCTCCGCACTGGCCTACGGCCGTACCGGTACCGTCTGGTCCTGCCAGTCTCCCCAGATTTTGTGGTGTATTGGCATGGGTGAAAAAGTTTTTGCCGACTTCACCCAGTTGCGGCAACTTGTGTTCGGACATAGGATATCTCCGGATCAGTCCTGTTTAAATAAGACCGAAATTACTGCTGGCCGCCACCGCCGCCACAGGTTTGATCAGTGGTAAAGACCTGCAGTTGTCCGTCAATAAAGGCCTGAACCGCCTGACCGATGGTTGCTGCTCCTCCTGAATAATAGACATCAATACCCATCTGGTTAAATCCCATCAGGGGCCGCATTCCCATGCCGCCGGCAAGGAGAACCTTGACGCCGTTGTCTGCAAGATACTGCACCGGCGCCAGGCAGCCGCCCTGCTGGTGAGGAACACTGGGCAGGGTACGAATGTCTTTGATTGCGCCATCTTCCACATCCACAACAGTATAGAGATCACAGTGACCAAAATGCTGGCCAAAGGGAGCATCAAGCCCTCCCGGGTGAGTGGACGGAATACCTATAGTTGTCATAATCAACCTCTCTTAAGTAAATACGTTAAACTGCTTGAACTTAATTCGTTACAATATCTGTTAATCTGGCGTAAGCGTTTCAGGAACGACACTTTTGACATGATAACATCTCGGAATGTAGACGTTTCAGGAAATACGCTTTTCTATCTCCAGCCATGCCTCTTTAATCCGTGTTCCAAGCTCGGTATCCTGAATTTCAGTCACTGCACGTTTTCGAACCATGGCCTCGGTAATCACCGGATCATGCGGAAGGTGACCGATTATCGGATAATTTTTTTCCCGGCAATAGGTCTCTATGGATGCGGTTTCTGCAAGGTTCAGATCAAATTTATTCACAATAACCGCCGTTGGAATGCGAAAGTGTTCGCAAAGGGCGGCAACCCGTTTGAGATCGTGTCGACCCGAGGGGGTTGGTTCGGTAACCAGTACGGCGAGATGGGTACCGGAAAGAGAACTGATAACCGGACAGCCGATCCCCGGTGCACCGTCACTCAAAATCAGGTCAAGTCCCTGCTGCTCTGCCAGTTCCCTGGCCTGCTGTTTCAATAAGGCTACCAGGCGGCCGGAATTTTCTTCACCCGGAAAAAGCCGGGCATGAACCATGGGGCCGAAACGGGTAGTGGAAGTAAACCATTGACCACAATGTTTTTCCGGAAAATTTATAGCCTCATCCGGACAAAATGTAACACAGACATGGCACCCTTCGCAACGCAGGGAATCAATGGAAAACCGGCCGTCATCATGCTCGATCACGGCACCATAGCGACACATCTCCTTGCACAGGCCGCATTGCTGACATTTATCCTCCACAATACGTGCCTCGTTGCCGGCCCAGAATTCTACTTCCCGGTCATGATGAGGGTCAAGCAACAGGTGAAGGTCCGGTGCATCAACATCAAGGTCACAGATGACCTTGTTGCGGGCAAGATGAGCAAAAGCTGCGGTCAGGGATGTCTTTCCGGTCCCTCCCTTGCCGCTTATAATAACAATTTCATGCATGGCCAATCTCCTGCAACCGGCCTGCAGCCAGATCTTGTATCTGGTGCTGCAGGGAAACAAACAGCGTGTGCAGGGAATCGGAGACATCGGCAATGATCCGTCCCCTGGAATATGCCTCTGCTATGGCCCGGTCATAGGGGATTTCCGCTAAAACAGGCAGCTGTTTATCCCGGCAGAATTGGTGGATTTCATTGTTGCCCAGACCGGCCCGGTTGATAACCACGCCCATGGGTTTGCCAAGGGGAGAAAACGCTTCCCATGCCAGAGAAAAATCATGAAAACCAAAGGGAGTGGAATCCGTGACCAGTATAATGACATCGGAATCAAGAACCGAAGTGACAGCAGGACAACTGACCCCGGGAGGAGCATCCATGAGGACATCCATGGGCTGCTGTTTGATTTTTTCCCATATTTCATTTTTAATTTGATTCATCAGGGGTGGTGTCATGGCCTCACCGATTCGAATTTTTCCCATGATGAAATCTGCGTTTCCGGCCCGGCCTCGATGTATTTCTCCAAGTTCACGACTTCCCGGAGTTAAGGCTTTTTCAGGACAGACAGCCAGGCAACCGCCGCAGCCATGACACATGTCGGGAAAGGTCATTAAAAATTTTCCCATCATGGTTATCGCTTTAAACTGACATAACGCAACGCACTTGCCACACAGGTTGCACTGTGACAGATCCAGGTTGGGAATCTCCAGTCCGGCAGTGGAATGATCTTTAATTACCGGATGAAGGAAGAGATGGAGGTTCGGCTCTTCCACATCCAGGTCCACGGCCAGCACCTTTGATTCCCAGATGGAAGCAAGTGAAGCTGTAACCGTTGTTTTCCCGGTTCCCCCCTTGCCGCTTGCAACAGTAACGATCATTGTCTGTTTTAGTTGTATAAGTTTAAATGATTTTGGAAAGCTACTTTCGTTGAATTGCAGGATCAGTGATTTTATCGTTCCATATTCGGGGCATCGGCAACAGGAATTTTTCCATCAAGAAAACGTTCTACCGCCTCCCGAACAGTAAGATTATCACAGTTTTGACCGATGGATATACGGGCACCGGACAGGGCCTGAAACGCCTTGGGCCCGACATAGCCGGAAAGCAGTACTTCTGCTCCTGCCTGGGCCACGATCTCGGCAGCCTGGATACCTGCACCATGTGACATAACCTGCGAAGCCCCATTGTTTATATATTCTGTTTCCATGGTATCCACATCAACGATGACAAAACCTCCGGCGCGACCAAAACGAGGATCTACTTTATCATCAAGGCTGGGTCCGTCACTGCTGACTGCTATCTTTTTCAATTTTTTCTCCACGGTATTTTTGTTGTAAATCTTGCGTCCCTCTGCCGGGGAACCTGTTGCATTTTCCGGGCGTCGTTCAGTGTGCTTTCCGATAATGAATAATATGGCGACAACTGTTCGGCCCGGCCATCTTTAGCGTATCCGGGATCCGGGTACTGTTTTGCTCAACCGAGCAAAACATATGTCTCAATCGTGCATATGTCAATAAGGTTTTCTGTTTTATTTTTCACAACCGCCGTTGAGGGGACGGATTTACCAGATATTCACACAGAACAGTTCCTCTCCCCGGAGGAGAGAGGAACTGTTCTGTGGACAATGAAGGCTATTGTTGATTATTTCGACCGCCCCTTCTCATTCCGCGGCCGCCGCGCATGGGCCCGTTACCGGTCTGCCGGTCGGAAGGCTGTGTTCCCATTCCTCCGGCACCACCGCCTGGTCTCTGCCCCTGCTGTGGCTGAATGTTGGCGGAGCAACGTCCGCGTCCTCTTCCTGTTTTCGGACCGTTTCCTGCAGGTCCTGTTCCATTAAAACCGGGCATGATAACTACCTCCTGTTGTAATGCAAAGATAAACCTTATCCATTTTTAACCTATCTGTGACCACAGCGTCTTTGTCCCGGGCCGTTTTCCTGTCCGTCACCCATCCGGTACGAGCCGCCCTCTATACGAAGTGCCATTCCTCCGGCAAGCGATCTGGCCACGGTTTGACGGGCCTCCATTAAAATCCGGCACAGGGTCGGCCTGGATACATCCATGAGCACGGCAGCCTCTTCCTGGGACATCCCCTCCCCGTCAACTAAACGGAAAGCCTCAAATCCTTCCAGGGACAGGGTAAGATCCTTCAAATCGCGAACAGGAACCCCCTGTGGTTTAAAAAATGTTGCTGCCGGCATGGATTGAACACGCCGTTTTCTCTTTGGCCTGGGCATATGGTTTATCTCGCTGTTATGAAATTATGTTCATAATCTAATCATGACTGAATACCTGTCAAGATGTTACCTGCACAAATTGATAGTGTATTTTGCATGACAAGACTGGTTCCGTTTCAACGTGGCTTGAAAAGATGGCTGAAAGAACAATTTCCGAGGCCGTGACCCGCGGTTGTCAGGGGCACTGATGAGTGTAATCGGCTGTCTGAATGGTGGCGGATGCCGGCAGGAAGAGTGATTTATAGTCCTTAACATTTGAGTTGATACTCAAAACTGGTGCGCACAGCGCACCCTACTCGTTGCAGTGCCCGTAGGGTGCGCTGTGCGCACCATCAAGAGACGGTATCAACTCATTTGCGATACACGATTGGATATGACTGTCCGGTAGTTGGGAGGGTGTTTAACTGCAGTGGAAAGAGAGCGATACTTCTGTTTTTCTGATTACCCACAAAGCGCAGCCATGAACAAATTCCTGGATCCCCGATAACAACACTCGGGGATGACGAGGTTTACAACTCCGGGGGATGATGCGGGTTTGCAACTCCGTTATATTATAACCAATCAGGGTGCTGCCCTCTTCCCACTGCAGAGTGCCTGTTGGAAAATCAGGGGAACCGTTTTTTGCTGCTGCCTCTGTCATGGAAAACAAGCATCCTGTCCGGGTTCAAAACCCCCACAACAGACTGCGTTTCACCCAACCGGTAACTCGTCTTCCGTGCCGCACCTTTACCCAGCCGTTTTTCTGCGCCAAGGTTCTGAAGACCACTCCGTAGTACGCTTTGGCAACAATTCTCTTGTTTGTTCCCGGGCCGCTGCGGACATTAACCCTTTTTTTGGTTTTTTTATGCACCTTGACGATCATATGCGGTGTCTTGTTGATTACCCCCTTATGCACCCAGCCGATGGTGCCCTCAAAATCCTGGACCCGTACCCATTTTCCCGAGTGTTTCATTACCTTGAGCGGGAACCCATCACCGAGTTTCCATATAACCTTGTATTTTTTGCCCGGTCCGGAACGCATGTTGATATCATTGCCGGATATTGATACCATCTCCGCTAGTGCTGAACTGATAGTGAAGGTACAAAGGAAAAAGATACTGAGCAGCAGGATGAAGTGTGTTTTTTTCATGAATTTTACGCGTGAGTTGTTTTTCTTTTTTGGGCCTGATCTTGCCCGAACATCGGGTAACCGGCAACTTCAACAGAGATAGCATCAAAACGGCAGGCCTCGGTCATACAGCGCATACAGTTGACGCATTCGCAACTGTCCGGGGTGTCATCAAACTTGATTTCAACCGGGCATACCTTATGACAGGCTCCACATTTTGTACAGTTATCTTCATTTAATTTCAACTTAATCAACTGGTAACGGCTGAACAGGGCGTAAAAAGCTCCCAGGGGACAGGTTGTCCTGCAGAACGGTCGTGACGCCAGCACAGACCATACAATAAACCCGATCAGAATCAGCACCTTGTTTACATACAGCCAGCCAACAGTACTGCGCAGGTCCGGCATCAGGATGAGCATTGGGATACCGGCCTCCAGTGTCCCCGCCGGGCAAACATATTTGCAGAACCAGGGCTTGCCCATGCCGAAGTCATCCACCAGAACAAGCGGCAGCACTATGACAAAGAAGAGGAGGAATCCATACTTCAGCCAGCTGAGTCCGGAAGGTATGGAAAATTTTGGTGACGGGATCTTATGGAGCAGTTCCTGAATAAATCCGAACGGGCAGGCCCAGCCGCAGATAAAGCGGCCGAAAACGGCACCAAGCATTCCCATGGAGCCCAGCACAAAGGTACCAAAATAAAACTGGCCGGTCTGCACCGAGAAGCGGATACTCAGCAACAGCTGCTGCAGGCTGCCGATTGGGCAGTAGGTTGTTGCTGCCGGACATGAATAGCAGTTGAGTCCGGGCGAGCAGATAATTTTGAGCGGCCCCTGGTACAGGTTTCCCGTTACCGGAAACCCCCAGAAACCGTTGGCCAGGAAAAACCAGAG
The DNA here is from genome assembly GCA_015486315.1 of Desulfobulbaceae bacterium. Classification (GTDB taxonomy): domain Bacteria; phylum Desulfobacterota; class Desulfobulbia; order Desulfobulbales; family Desulfobulbaceae; genus Desulfobulbus_C. Next base: position 4,516 of record WFRY01000032.1, on the reverse strand, counting down.
GGCCTGGACCCATTTTCTCGCCAGTTCCATACTTGCCCCCTCCCCTACCCTATTCCAATACATTCAAGACAGATGGATTTTGCCTGTTCCAGTACCCTCGTCGGCTCGTTGAGGCTGATCCCCACCACCCAAAGCAGGAGAAAAAAGGCAAGCAGCACAAAAGGTGTCCGCCTGAATCTGAATGTATTTTTCATCTCTTTCTCCGGGCAAGGATTTCCAGAACAGCTTCTTTTTTGGAATCAAGCCCGCGTTTCTTATCACGGCGGTCATCGATAACTATCTGGGTCACAACCCGTTGTGCTCCTCTGTTAAAGGGTTGCTCATGGATTTCGGCAGCAAGCTGCAACAGTGTTCCTGCGTTTCCGTGGATGACTGTTCCCATGTCATTGAGCACATATTCAACCCCTTTTGCAGCGAGCAACTCCTGTACATCGGCTACATATTCACCCACACTGGGGGTTTTTGTCCCGAGCGGGATAATGGTGATCTGCATTAATGCCATGCGGCTCTCCCCTTTCTAATCGTCAAGGATGCTTATAAGCCGATCAAGGTCATCGGATGAGTAGTATTCAATTTCAAGTTTACCCCGAACTCCGTTTTGAACTATTTTAACTTTGGTGTTCAGGCGGTTGGTAAGCTGTGTTGTCAGGGCGCGGCAATAAGTGCCGGGGAGTTCATCCCCCTTTCTTTTGCTCCTGGGGGGCGGTACCTTCTTTTTCGGTTTTTGCCGGCAGATATTTTCTGTCTGACGAACCGAAAGATCCTCAGAGATGATCCTGTCCCGAACCTCCTGCATCAGCTTAGGCTCATCCTTGAGGCGAAGCAGTACCCTGGCATGCCCCTCTGTGACAATGCCTGTTGAAACGTCGTTTTGAAGTGTTTCCGGAAGCTTAAGAAGTCTCAGGATGTTGGTGATCGTTGATCGCTTACGCCCGACCTTATGAGCGACCTCTTCCTGGGTCAGGTTAAACTCGTCAATGAGTCGTGCATAGGCGGTCGCCTCTTCAATGGGGTTCAGATCGTGTCGTTGAATATTTTCAATAAGTGCGAGTTCAAGACTTTCATTTTCCGCCCCCGCCTCCATGACAACCACCGGAACCTCATCCTCACCGGCAATACGTGCTGCACGCAAACGTCTTTCACCGGCAATCAGATTATACCTGTTACGATTACCATGGGTGACCAGCAGGGGTTGAATAACGCCCCGTTCACGTATGGATTCAGCTAACTGATCAAGTTTTTCCTCGTCAAAGTAACTGCGGGGTTGATTAGGGTTTGCATCTATTTTGTCGATATCACAGAGGAAAAACCGCTCTTCTTCATCCAGTGAAAGGTCTTCCGGCAGGAGTGCCCCCACCCCCCTGCCCAGGGCTTTCTTTTTCTTGCCGCTCATTGTGTTTTCCTGTTTCTTCTCAAAAATTCATTACCGAGTTTGATAAAAGCCTTGGCTCCCGGGCAGTTTTTATCATACTCAATTATTGTCTTGCCGTGACTGGGACTTTCGCTGAGCCGGACATTTCGCGGAATAACCGTTTTAAACACCTGATCCCCGAAGTGCTGCGATATTTCGCCTGCGACCTGATGGGTTAATCGGTTACGGCGATCATACATGCTCATCAATAACCCTTCAATATAGAGCCCCCGGTTCAGACTTTTTTTCACCTTCCGTATTGTTGCGATCAGTTGGGCCAACCCTTCCAGTGCAAAATATTCACACTGCATGGGGATGAGAACAGAATCCGCAGCTGTCAGCCCGTTAATGGTCAGCAATCCAAGTGAGGGCGGACAGTCGATAATGATATAATGATACTGACCATGCACACTCCTGAGGATAGATTTTAGCTTTTTTTCACGATTTTTCAGTGAGATAAGCTCTATCTCCACGCCGACCAGGTCTATTGATCCAGCTAATATGGATAGGTTTTTAAGATTGGTCGACTGGATAGAGTCGTTTGCGTCTGAATCGTTCATGTAACAGTTATACAGATGCTTATCTGAATCAGTTTTGAACACCCCTACCCCGCTGGATGCATTTCCCTGTGGATCAGAGTCCACTAACAGGACTTTTTTTCCTTTACTTGCCAGCACTGCTGAAAGATTGAGCGCAGTAGTTGTTTTGCCCACCCCACCCTTCTGGTTTGCCAGCGCAATTATTTTTGTTTTTCGATCGACTGCCATAAATTTACCATACCTTGTTGATGTTTGATCAAGGGAGTATACTATACTCTTACTGAGCGGTGAACATATTTTTAATGTTTCACGTGAAACATCTTACTTTTTCAGGGGGACGTCATGTCTTTAACTGATGTATTGGTGATTGGCAGCGGGGTTGCGGGTCTGTCGTTTGCTCTTAAAGTAGCTTCGTTTGCCGACGTCACCCTGGTGACGAAGAAGAACTGTCTGGATACGGCAACGAATCTTGCCCAGGGAGGGGTCGCTGCGGTGTTGTCACCGGAAGACAGTATGGAAGACCATGTGAATGATACATTGGTTTCCGGTGATGGACTCTGCCATGAGAACGTTGTGCGCACCGTGGTAAAAGAGGGGCCGGATCGGGTCAGAGAACTCATTGATTTCGGGGTGCAGTTTCAAAAAGGAATAGCCGGAGAGGAATTTGATCTGGGGATGGAGGGGGGGCATTCCGCACGCAGGGTAGCCCATGCCCATGATCTGACCGGGCGGGAAATAGAACGAGCCCTGTTGACTCAAGTGCATGCCAGTCCAAGGGTGACGGTCCTTGAGGAGCATCTGGCCATTGATCTTTTACTGTCGTCCAGGGGGGAAGGTGAATATAAACAGGGAGATGACCGTTGTCTTGGTGCATATGTGTTGAACCGGACCACTGGTGAAGTCGAAACAAGGCGGGCAAGGGTAACGATTTTGTGCAGCGGCGGTTGCGGTAAGGTGTATCTGTATACAACAAATCCGGATATAGCCACCGGTGACGGGGTGGCAATGGCCTATCGGGCGGGTGCAAAAGTTTCAAATCTGGAGTTTATCCAGTTCCATCCGACCTGTTTTTTTAACAGTCGGATAAATAATTTTCTTATCTCGGAGGCGGTAAGAGGGGAGGGGGGGATACTGATTAATGAGTCCGGGAATCCCTTTATGAAGCAGTATGATGAACGTGGTGATCTGGCAACCCGCGATGCTGTAGCCCGGGGTATTGATGCGGAGATGAAGGCGAGCGGGGCGGATTGTGTGTACCTGGATATTACCGGAAAAGATCCTGATTTTCTGCGGGATCGGTTTCCCAATATTTATGGTACATGCAGGAAATACGGGGTAGATATGACGACGGAGCCGATTCCGGTGGTACCGGCTGCACATTATATGTGCGGTGGGGTGCAGGTAGATGAATGGGGGGTAAGTTCGCTTACTAACCTGTTGGCCTTTGGCGAAACCGCCTGCACCGGACTGCACGGGGCAAACCGATTGGCCAGTAATTCACTGCTGGAGGCCGTTGTCTTTGCGCATCGCGGGGCACTGTGGCTGAAGAAAAACTGGCCGGAGATTGTGTCCATGTCCATGCCGGAAGTTCAGGGGTGGCGGATTGGCCGGGCAAAATCAATTGAAGAAAATGTATTAATCAGTCATAACTGGGATCAGATTCGTCGGTTGATGTGGAACTATGTCGGTATCGTGCGCAGGGAAAAACGACTGGAGCTTGTGGAACGGAGATTGGCTCCCATACTGATGGAAACCAGTGAGCATTTTCATGATTACCTGCTCACTCCGGATCTGGTAGAGCTGAGAAATATTGCGGTCATTGCCGAGTTAATTGTTCGCAGTGCATCTCTTCGCAAAGAATCCCGCGGACTGCATTATATTGTCGATTATCCACATCGTGATGATGTCCATTTTCAAAGGGACACCGTTATCTGCCGGCGACGGCATGAAGGAGGTATGGCACAATGCTGACATCATTGCATCGAATTGCGGAACGAAAAATAGAACAGTATCTGAAGGAGGGCAGGGGGCCTGACCTCAGCCATTGGAAGAACAAGCCGTTACCCCTGGAAGATGATATGGCAAATGTCCCGACCAGTTTGAGAATGGCGTACAGGATTTTACGTAATGCCGGATATGTGCCTGAAGAGGTTGCCCTGCAGAAGGAAATTGTCCGCATTGAAGATATGCTTGCCTCCTGCAGTGATGAAAAGATTAAAATCAAACAGATGAAAAAATTGGATTTTCTCCGCTTCAAGCTCGAAACGCGCATGGGAAAAAAACTGCGGGTAGATTGTGACTCTCCCTATTACAGCAAGGTAGTCGGTGTGCTTTCTGTCCCTGAAAAATGATGTTATTTCAGGTGGTTATTTGTTTCTGCCCCTGCCGGATAAGCGTTGAAAGCTTAGAGTTTCAGTAACTATTCAGGTGGGTGCAGAAAACTTGCAAAACCACCGTCCTGTAACTGTTCAGGAGGGCCTTAGATTTGTTCATTTAAGACTGTGAAGCGTACTTGTGCTACTCGATCAGGCTTAAATGGGCGAAGATAAGGTGCTCCTGAACAGTT
>WFRY01000031.1 GCA_015486315.1 Desulfobulbaceae bacterium | reverse complement strand
GTTCTCATGGCATATTTGATAACGAAGATTTTTGAGATTGGCGTGTTACTCTCTATTTTTCTCACGCCTTAAACAGTAAAAAATATAGTATATTCAGTAAGATATTGCAATATTCAGTTCTTTAGCATAGCGAAAAAAATGAACCCTCCGAATATCTTCACGGCTTAGAGATAACGTAACTCGCTGTAAAATCGATGTTGTTTGGTTTTCGGTCAACCACTAGTTATACTGCAGACCTCGTCAATACTGTAATCAGTTTTCCGTTTTATTTCGTAGTAATGGTAAGATAAGAAAAAATTGGACATTAAGCCGGTCTGAGTTGTCAGTTATCAGTTTTCAGTGTGCAGTGATTACACTGCCTGTTGTGCTGTTACTGATAACTGAACACTGACAACTGATAACTTTTGCAGTGCTATATAAGTAACTTAATGTCTAAATAATTGCCATTTTTATGGATACATTTACGATGTCTGTACTGTTACAATCGGTGTTGTTTTTGCATAAAAGATTTCCGGGCCAATGACGTGAAAAATACGGGGCTGTAAAACCAGCTCTGTCTGTAGAGGGTGAAAAGGGAATGAGAGGTTTATGAAAATCAAACGCAAGCTTGCAACGTATATTTCCGGGGCATTATTTTTAAATATCTTTGCCATTGTCAGTATTGGGGGCGTCTGCATTATACTGGTGAAGGACATGGCACGGGATAATTACGAAATGAGGAAAGAGAGTGCGTATGTTATTCGCCTCTATGACATGAACAACAAGGTGCAGGAAGCACTGTTTTTAGTCCAGAATTCGGTCATAAAGCTTGATAAACAATTGTTACAGTATGCATTTTCCATTCTCAATGACGTTGAGGAAGAGATTGCCCTGTATAAAGAGGAGGAGACAGAGCAAAAACAGTATGGTCTCAGAATGTTTTTGTTGTTTCAGCAGAGTGAAGAAAATATTCGTTCCATAAAATCACTCCTGCAGAAAAATTTTTCCTCGGAACATCCGCCTGATACGGTAGATAAACGGATATTAAAAGAACTGGAAACATATGGATATGAAACACAGAAATTAGTTGAAAATATTAATAAAGAACACTTCAAAACCATTGAAGGACTGGTGAATGAATCAAATGGTAAAATGTACCATGTCCTGTTGCTGTATCTCATCTCCTGTGTCATCGGGATTGTCGCATCCTGTATAGGGTATATCGTTCTTACCCGCTACACAATACTGCCGATTATGAATCTTGCCGAGGCGACGGAAAAGGTCACTCTGGGAGACCTCTCTGTCAGGGTGCAGACAGACTCCGGGACAGAGCTTGGAATCCTGTACAACAGCTTTAATCTGATGACAAGTAACCTGCAGAAGCAGGATGCATTACAGGAAGAGTTTAACCGGGAACTGGAGCGACTGGTTGAAGAGCGGACCCTGGAATTAAAGACCTCGGAAGGATCTCTACGCAAGACCCAGAAAGATCTGGTGCGAATGGAGAAAATGGCGACCATCGGCCAGATAGCCTCAACGGTTAACCATGAAATAAAGACTCCCCTCAATGTATTGTACATGAACCTGCAGCTTCTGAAAAAAGAGATTAAAAAAAGTACGGTGGAAGAATCTGCTCAGAAAAAGAAAATGCTGCAGATGACCGCATTGATAAATAATGAAATTGTCAGAATTAACGGGATCATAGAAGAATTTGTCAAGTATGCTCGTTTCCCGGCCCCGGTTTTTTCCAAGAATAACCTGAATGATATTGTTGGTCAGATTGGAGAAATAATCAGCCAGGTCGCCCGGGACGGTCGGGTCACTCTTGAGGTTGTTCAGGATAAAAATATTTTTCCTGTCTTTTTTGATGAAAAAAAGATAACTCAGGCCTTGCTTAACCTGTGCATGAATGCTCTGCAGGCCATGCCGGATGGTGGTGTGTTGACCCTGACAACTTGCCGGGATGAAGAATACCTGCAGGTTATGGTGGCTGATACCGGGAAGGGCATTGAAACAAAGGATCTGGAAAAGATATTTGAGCCGTTTTTTACCAAAAAAGTTCAGGGCATGGGATTTGGTCTGGCTATTGTCCAGCGAATTGTCGATGATCATGGTGGAAAAATCACCTGCCACAGCAATAAAGGACAGGGGACGACCTTTACCATAAGTATTCCCGTCAACCTCGGTTCACATTATCTGTAATTTAAGTAGAAATCCGGGATTGCTACCTCGATCAACCACTATACTCCTATGAATAGAAATAAAGTCCTCATTGTCGACGATGACAACATGACCCTCCAGACCCTGTCCATGGCTCTTGCCGATGATTATATAACCCTGACTGCAGCCAATGGTCTCAATGCCCTCAACCTGCTTGGCCGCGAGGATATTGACGTGATCCTCTCGGATCTTGATATGCCCGGTTTGAACGGCATTGAGCTCTTAAGCAGGGTTCAGGAGCTGGAATCTCCAGTCCCGATGATTGTAATAACGGGTCAGGGGACCATTGAAACTGCTGTTGAGGCCATGAAACTTGGTGCCTGTGATTATGTGACCAAACCCGTTAACCTGGACAGGCTTGGCCTGCTTATCGAAAAAACACTGGAGAACAAACGGCTCAAGGAAGAGAATAAACGGCTGAAACAGCAGATCAGGGAGCATGGACCAGAGCTGAACATCATCGGTCATTCACAGGCCCTGGAGAAATGTAAGGATCTTGCCCTGCAGGTAGCCTCGACAAATGCCACGGTTCTTATTGAGGGGGAGTCGGGTACAGGTAAGGAGCTGATCACAAACATCATCCATTATAACAGCCAGGTGGCCCATGGACCGCTTATTAAAGTCAACTGTTCCGCCTTTTCAGAGGGCGTCCTGGAATCTGAACTGTTCGGCCATGAAAAAGGGGCCTTTACCGGTGCTGTGGCAACCAAAAAAGGACGCTTTGAACTGGCCGACGGAGGGACGTTATTTCTTGATGAGGCGGGTGAGATGCCCCCGTCTATCCAGGTAAAACTGCTTCGTTTTCTCCAGGAAAAAACTTTTGAACGGGTCGGCGGCACCAGGACCTTAAAGGTCAACGTACGCATTATCTCGGCAACCAACAAAGACCTCGGCCAACTGGTCCGGGAGGGTAGATTTCGTGATGATCTTTTTTATCGTCTGCGGGTGGTGAATATCACTCTGCCGCCTCTGCGTGAACGAAAGGAGGATCTGGACGATCTTGTGCCGGGATTTATAGGTAAATTTTCTCATCTGCACGGGAAACCGGTTGTCGGAATTTCAGAGGATGCCCTTGATCTTATTCGGGCATATAACTGGCCGGGGAATATCCGGGAACTCATGAACTGTATCGAAAGTGCAGTGGTTATGGCTCAAGGTGATATCATTACCATGGAGGAAATTCCGGAGTATCTCACCTTTAAGACGCCGGGCAGGAAAGGGAACTCCAAAGAGGGACTCCTGATTGAACTGGAGCGAAAGGCCATTATTGATACCCTGAACTCAACCAGGGGGGAAAAGGTCAAGGCTGCCAGGCTGTTGGGTATCGGCCTGCGAACCCTGTACCGAAAACTTGAAAAATATGAACTGGAGGTATAACCTCCACTTTTTCGGGTCTTCTCTTTTGTCATCCTGGCAGAAGAGTGTGCCATTCCGGCAAACAAAATTATCTCTAACCTGATATTCCTTTTGATATTATTGAACTTTTTAAGATGGCACGGTAATCGCTATATAAAAAGCAACTCAAGCAGGAACTGATCAAACGAAACAGATTGACAGGCACTCTCTAACCAAAGCCTGGTTCAGCGCTGTAGCCGGTTTATAGGAAAGCGCTCCATGAACACCCAGCTGCACGCCCATGTTCGAAAATGGTCGGATGGCGGATAAGTATTCCGGCCATTTTGTTTCAGCCCCTCACTTCTTTGTCATAATGGCAAAATTCCATGCCATTATGACAAAGAAGAATCACTCGCGCGACCTTACCCCCTGATTTACCGGCATTGTGCAAATGGCACATAATTAGCAACTCAATCTCAAGGGGCCTGCAACGCTTTCATTCCGAGGTGTTCTCAAGTCAGGAGTGTCGTTAATGTCTATCCAAAAATGAGGATTTTCTTGTCAATCTTGCAGAGGCCCTGCTGGTAAATGAAACCCTGGACCACGAAGAGATGGAAATTGTTCAACGCTGCACCATGCATAAGAGACAGGGCAAGGCCGGTGATTGCAGGGCAGCAGGGTGAAGAGCATTTTGAAAAAGCATAATTTGCCTTCAGTGCTGCGGCGTAACTGCAATCATATCTGATGCTGCGAACGGACAAACCGGCAGAGTGAAAAGAGTAGAAGTCTATGTACGCATCAAATTTATATAAAAAGATCATCAGGTTCGGCTCAAGAGGCAAGGTGTCCATGACCGGCGCTCTTATTGTCGGCGTTTTGCTGCCGGTACTTATGATCTCCATGGTATTTGATGTGCTGGGATTGATTGACAACCCTTATTTTGGTTTTTTGCTCTATGTTGTCATGGCACCTCTGCTTGTATTTGGAATTCTTCTCTTTATTCTTGGCGGATTATTTTTTCACGGAAAGGAGGATATCGGCACCTACACCGTCGAATATCTTAAAGAGCAGTTCACCCGGCCCGGCCGCTACACAAGAATACGGCGGCTCCTTATCTTTACTGCAGTAAGTACCTTGCTGCTTGTCTTTGTCGTCGGGGTGGCATCATATTCCAGCTTTAAATATACCAGTTCAGCCCGTTTCTGCGGCCTGTTCTGTCATAATGTCATGCAACCTCAATATACGGCCTATGAAAATTCACCTCATTCACGGGTCAGCTGTGTTGAATGCCATCTCGGTGCAGGGGCCGACTGGAGTGAGCGGTCACGGTTTACAGGATTGAAACAGCTTGCCTCCGTGGTAACAGGTTCCTATCCAAAACCGATTCTCTCACCCATCAATGACCTCCGACCCGGTCGGGAGACCTGCGAAAAATGTCATCTGCCGGAGAAGTTTCATGGCTCCAGGTTGTACAGCAAGGATCATTTTCTCAACGACGAAACAAATACTCATGTCAAGACGATCATTCTTATGAAAGTGGGATCCGGTGATATTCAGGGGACAAAAGCCCACGGGGTGCACTGGCATGTATCCGGAATACAGCAGGTACAGTACCGGGCCGTTGATCAACAAAGAGAAGTTATCGTCGCTGTTCGAAAACGTGAAAAAGGAAAAAAAGATGTTGTTTATTCTCTGATTCCCAAAACTGGAAAGAATGCACAGCCGCTGCCGGAATACAAATCCGGTGCCGGTGAACTGCGGACAATGGACTGTATAGATTGCCATAATCGGCCGACGCATATTTTTTTATCAGCTGATGAGGCCCTTGACAAGAAACTCCTGGCAAACATCATCCCGTCGTATCTCCCTTACATAAAGCGACAGGCCCTTGCCGTTATCACCGGAAAGTACACCTCAAGAGAAGAGGCCGGAGTGGGCATTTCCCGAGGGCTGCAAAACTGGTATCGGGAACATTATCCTGATCTGATCCGAAAAAACCCTGACCTGTTTGAGCGGGCTATACAGGGAACAATAGAGGCATACGAAGAAAATATTTTTCCGGAAATGAATGTTACCTGGGGAATATATAAAACAAATCTTGGTCATAAAAACGGGTCGGGTTGTTTTCGCTGTCATGGCAAACTGCAGGAAAACAAGAGCGGTAGAGTGATCAGCAGCGACTGCAATCTCTGCCATATCATTTTTGCCGAAGATGAGAAACATCCCGACATCCTATCGTCATTGCAGTGTCTACTCAGAATGTGAAGTTATTTTGATTGCACCCTTAGTAAAAAGATAAATCCCGATATCAAGGGAATCAGAGAAGACGGTTTAACGGTTATTTCCATGGACTATGCATCCAGGGATGAGGCGAATGCTGAAATGATTAACAATCTGATTGAATTACAGAAAAAACGAGATCCGGATCAGGCTGCGGAACATGAGGCGGATATTAAAAGGGCAGGGGAATATCTGCTCAATAAATATTTGGGGAATGTCTGGCCGAAACAAAAGGTATTCTGGGGAACATATAAGGTTCACCTTGGCCATCAATATGCGGATGAAGGCTATGGCTGCCGGCGATGCCATGACGATGAGCATGAAAACAAGGCAGGTGAAACCATCAGCCAGGACTGTTCGTTATGTCACGATGAACCGGAATAACGATCAGTTTTTTCGATGATTTCGGAAAAAGAAACAAGGCTGTTAAAGTATTTAAATCCGTCATCCCCGAGGTAGTAGTCGGGGATCCATAACATTTTGCAACAACTGGATGGAAGTCTACGCTATCTCCAGCCCGACAGATCGCGGGATGACGGAGTAAGCTGAATGCGGAATTGCGGATGTAATGACTTCTTACGATTCCATCATTTTTACAAAGAAAAAAATGTTGTTAAAGGAGGGCAACGC
>WFRY01000030.1 GCA_015486315.1 Desulfobulbaceae bacterium | reverse complement strand
GTGTGGGAGGCTGGAAGGCTGCAGCACATTATGATTGTGAGTATGTATGTACTGTATGCTGATAATCCACCAGGCGCTCAGGACTGTATAAACTGGATAAAAAAGGAGCTGTTCAAATGGCTTGATGATAATCCTTTCCTGCATGGGCCACATTATCAATCTGCCATGGAGTGCGGGTTAAGAATTATCAGTTTTATATATGCCGCCAATGCCTTATGGAACCATGTAATTGATAAAGAACGTGAGAGGATCGCTGAGACAATCTACACTCATGCCTGGCTTGTATTCCGAAGGCTTTCTCTTTATTCATCTCTTGGCAATCATACTGTTTGCGAATGCGTTGGCCTGGCCACAGTAGCCTTGTTATTCAAAGAGACCATGGGCAGTATGGCCTGGTTCGAAAAAGCCGTTAAACTGCTCATCCAGGAGGCTGACCACCAGATTCTTAAGGACGGTGGGCCTGCTGAACGTTCTGTCAATTATCACCGCTTTGTACTTGACCTTTTTATCTGGATATCTGAACTGTTCAGATTGAATAACCATGACGAGGCGGCAAAGAAATTACAACCTGCGATTAAAAGAGGGGAAAAATTCTGGCATATCCTGGAAAGCAGATTCATAGATATACCTGCCATGGGAGACAGTGATGATGGATATGCAATAGCGCCTGGAGTCACTCCCTGCAGAAAGACGTATGCAGTATCTGATGCAACTGTAGTTACATTCCAGCAGACCGGTTTTTCCATAATAGAAGGGGGAAAAGAAATAGAGATTGGTTTTGATCATGGCGCATTAGGCATGCCACCGCTGTATAATCACGGTCATGCGGATGCCCTGTCTGTAACTCTTAATGTAAAGGGCAGACAAATACTGGTTGACCCTGGTACGTATCGCTATAACAACCAGCCAAAATGGAGGAAATATTTTAAAGGTACTAGGGCACACAATACAGTTACTGTTGACAAGATGGATCAGGCAGTTCAACAGACCGGATTTATCTGGAGTGATCCATTTAATGCCTGCCTGAAGGTAAAGAATCTAAGTAACAATTTTTTCCATCTCTCGGCTGTGCATGATGGATATGAGCGACTTCGGGAACCAGTAACACATCGGCGTGATCTGGCAGGAGATTACCAAGGACGATTAATAATAATTGATACCTTTGAAGGTAGGGGTAAACATACTTTTGAATTGAACTTTCACCTGCACCCTGAAGTTCGGATCAGCGAAAAAGAAAACTACTATGTGTTGGCGAGGCATGATATCCTTTTCGGAATGAATTTTTTAATGGATTCCATAGCAGAGAAGCGCACGCAGTCATCTTATTGCAGCACTGTTGCCGAAGGATGGTTTTCGCCAGCCTACAATATTAAAATCCCGACAAAAATTATCAGATGTTCAGTTGAAAATATTGCTCCTGCTTCAGTAAAATTTATTACTGCTATCAGTTATCTGTCATCAGAAAATGATGTACCCAAGGCAGATACTTTGTTGAAAATCATGGATGAACTGAACTTTTCTTTGTAAAAAATTCAAGGAAGAAAAAAGTGTCTCCAGCAATTTTAAGAGAAGGACCATACAGATTCTACTTCGTCAGTCACGATTTGCACGAACCACCGCATATACATATTGATAGGGACGCTTTTTCAGCAAAGTTCTGGCTCAAGCCTGTGGCATTGGCGTATAATCTTGGGTTTCCAGGTAGAGAATTAAAGTAAATTGGAGCACTTACGTTTCATCACCGGAAGGAATTATTGGAGGCATGGAATGACTTCTCTGGAACCTAAAGCGGGCGAGCGTGTCATGGACGTACACGTCACTGAGGACGCAATCAGTGTTGATCTTTACGACGGTCGGACCATAACGGTTCCCTTGGCATGGTATCCACGTCTGTTACATGCGAAGCCTGCTCAACGAGCGAATTGGCAGATTGCGGGAGCAGGATATGTGATTCACTGGCCAGACGTTGATGAGGACCTCAGTACACAAGGCCTTTTGCAGGGTGCCCCAGCTCCTCGTATAGCGGCAAAGGCGGCATAAAAAAGAGGAGGCATTCTTTGATCGATCATATAAGGAGAATTAAAATGAAAGTGAGGTATTTTCCTGATACAGATACTGCATTAATAGAGTTTGTAGATCGAGAAGTACATGAAACGAAAGAAATAAGTGAAAATGTTTATATAGATATAGATAAGAATGGTAATCTCGTAAATATGACTATTGAACATACGAAGGCTACGGCTGGGCTAAGTGAATTTGCATATGAGGAAATGAAGAATGTTTCCGGGATACCAGGAGACGACAGCGCTGTCATTACTGCATGAAACGACAGGTTTCCATGTATGGCCTTAAATGCGCTGTCATATTGTTGCATGAATGAAAAACGACTTAAAATACTGAATATATGGGTTGATGCAGTCACCAGAAACCAGGCTCTGCATATGGTTGAGGACTTTATAGAAAAGGGGAACAGGCCTCATATAGTCTTCGCCTCCAACCCTGAGAAAAACTTCTCCGTGCCCCGCGACCCTGCGCTTTATGATACGTTCAAAAATGCTGATTTACTCCTGCCTGATGGGATCGGGATGGTCAAGGCGGCCAAAATTATCTATGGAATCGATATCAAACGTATTCCAGGCGTGGAGTTTATGGAAGAAATATGTGGTCTATGTGCAGAAAAGAAATTCAAAATTTTTATTTATGGCGCCAAGGAAGAGGTCAACAGGGAAGCTGTAGAAATACTGCAGAAACGCTATGAAGGCTTGGACATTGCGGGCAGGGCAAATGGATATCTCAAGGAGCAGGACATGCCGGCCCTTGTGGACAAAATAAATGTGTCTGGTGCGCAGGTGCTTTTTCTTGCCCTGGGATCTCCCAAGCAGGAACAGTGGTTCGTGAGATACAGGGATCAGCTTGAAAACGTAAGAGTCTGCCAGGGGATTGGCGGGTCGCTTGATGCCATTACAGGGCGCGTAAAACGCGCTCCTGAATTCTGGTGTCGAATAGGACTTGAATGGTTTTATCGACTGGCATCAGAGCCAAAGAGAATCAAGAGACAGAAGGTCCTTCCCATATTTGCAGTTCAGGTGCTGTTTGCGGCAATAGGGGAACGGATGCGCCGGGAGTGAGATACTGAGGCGGGGGGGAAGCTGGAGCTTC
>WFRY01000029.1 GCA_015486315.1 Desulfobulbaceae bacterium | reverse complement strand
ATATTCCGAGGATAAATTTTTTCGTATAACACAGAGATCGGGCGCAAATACATTAAATCAACGGGCTCATTTATATTGATTATAAAAACCAATCAAGACTGTACTGCATGACCGGGAGGACCGGTCGCATAGTGATAACCGGGCCTTGCGGCCGGGTGAAGTCTTTCCCCTCTGTTCATTTTAACTGTTACCTCCTTCATCATTCCCCTCCAAAAATAAGATGTCGGGCTCTTGTGTAGTCCAACCTGTTGCTGCCCTCATTATGCCCGATCATCATTGTGACAATGAATAGATTGCAAGGTTGTGTTGTGCAACCCGTATGCCGTTTTCAGTTGAACAGGAGGAAAATTCTTAACAAGATTGTTTCGAACCACCGGTTTCCAGATGAATAGAGGGCAACGTGTCGCTGTTGCAGTATGTAACAGGTATGGTAATAAAAGAAAAGAGGTGTTGCAAAAACGAATAGGTAAAGAAAAAACAAATAAAATAGAGGAGTAACCGTTCCCAATTGCGCCAATCGTTACAAAACGCAACGTTTCATATTGCAACATCGTTACAGGAATGCAACAGGCAAACCCCGGTTAATTGAGTCAGTGTAACAGTAACGCAACATGCATTGCATGCCTGCAGATACGCAAAAATAACATCAAGCATCTCTATTTACACCACTTGGCCTTAAATTTGCTTCTGAAAATGAGCAGCCTAAATCAGTTGGCCTGCCGGATCATCGAAAACCATTCTTGATGTCTTTTCCGGGATATGCGTTAGAACGAGTCAAAGACAGACAACCTTAAGGAAATATTTTCGACAGAATTACAACACAACCGTATGGAGGAGATGCAAAATTATCACTTTCCGGATTAAAATTTACCCCGGCCCTTGTGATATTTTTTTACAAAATTGTTCAATCAAGAAAACAACATCTTTCCAATCCACTCTTTATCCTGATCATATTATGAGACAAAAAAGATGATATCTTTAAACCTGCGCCAGAAAATGTTCTGCTGCTTCAGCCTGCACCTGTTTTTTTACATCATTGTCGGCTTAACCTATTTAAAAGATTTCGATATGTTTCAGGATGACGTCGTCCTGTTGATTCATGCCGGCAATCTCAGTAATATGTGCCTTGAAATCAGGCGTTATGAAAAAAACTTCATCATCCGGCACGAAAAGGAAGATTATGAAAAAGTGCTTGAGTACATAGATAAAGCACTTAAATCCGTACCCCGGGTAGCGGAAGACCTCACAATCATGGCGCTTCCTGCTCATCTGCAGGACCTGACAGGAAAGCTTAAATTATACAGAGAAAGCTTCCTGGAATATGAGAAACAATGCCATGCCGAGACATCGATTCTGAACTGTCCTGCACGGGAAAAACTGCGTGAACTGGGCCAGGAGCTTGTATTGACCAGTGAAGATCTTGCCCAGTTTGAACAGAACAAAATGAGTACCTTTATTGAAAACTTTAACGTTCTGGTGTTGGAAACCTCTGCTTTTCTTGTTTTTCTTTCAATATTTACCATTCTCCTCCTCTACAATGCCATTGTGATTCCACTAAAAAAGGTGGAGAAGGCAGCAATGATGATCGCAAACGGAACCTTTTCCAGGCTGCCGGTTGACAAGAAGAAGGGTGAAGTACGCAGTGTGCTGCGGGCCTTTAACAAGATGACCTTTGATCTGGAAGAACAGCAGGAGCAGCTCTTTCAGGCAAAAAAACTTTCCTCAATCGGTACTCTTGCTTCAGGGACTGCGCACCAGATCAATAATCCACTGAACAATATCTCAACATCCTGCCAGATCGCTCTTTCAGAAGTTGACCCTGAACAAAACCCATTGCTGGCCAAGATGCTTGAGACTATCAATCAGGAAACCCAGCGTGCCGGTGAAATTGTCCGAGGGCTGCTGGAATTTTCCAGGGCCCAGACCTTCTCGCTTCAGCCCTATCAACTTGCAGAAGTTGTGACGAAAGTCAAACGGCTGGTTGCCGGAGAAGTTCCCACCGGCATTACTCTTGACATTGATGTTCCCGAAGATATAACCCTTTTTATTGATGTACAGAAAATGGTTGAGGCCCTGCTGAACCTGACTATCAACGCAATCCAGGCCATAGAGGAACCGCCCGGCACCGTCACAATTAAGGCTGAAAAATCGCCGGACAACAAGAATGCCGTTATAACCGTTACAGATACGGGCTCCGGTATCGACAAACAACACCTGGAAAAAATATTTGATCCGTTTTTCACCACCAAAAATGCTGAAAACGGGACCGGCCTGGGGCTGGCCGTCACCTACGGCATTATAAAAAAACAACATGGTACCACCCGGGTCGAGTCGGAAAAAGGTCATGGGACCCAGTTCATTATTACCCTGCCGCTCTATTTAGAAGCACATACAACAACGCCCCTCGATCAGAGTCGGGTATCCGGAAATGACAATGCCTAACCTAAATTCCATTACCATCCTGCTGGTTGACGATGAGGTTATCAACCTGCAGAATGTCAGCCACTTTCTTGAACAGCAGGGCTTTCAGGTCACCACGGCCACAGACGGCAGCAAGGCCATTGAACTGCTCAGTACGTCACCGTTTGATCTGGTCGTCACAGACCTGAAAATGGGTGATATTGATGGTGTTCAGGTGATGAAGACGGCCAAGGAACTCCACCCTGATATCGAGGTCATCATCGTCACCGGCTATGCAACAGTCAACTCAGCGGTCGATGCCATGGCCCAGGGTGCATTTTACTATCTTCCCAAACCAATCAAGCTGAAAGAACTGCATGCACTGATCCTGAGGGCCATGGAAAAGACCTTGCTCCGGCGTGAGGTCGACCGGTTGAAAAAACGTATCAAGGCTCAGCAGGGAACCACCCAGTTTATCGGCCAGAATCCGGAAATACTTAAACTCAAGGATTCCATTGCCCAGTTTGCCCAGCTGGACTGCAATATACTGATAACCGGTGAAACCGGTACCGGTAAGGAACTGGTGGCCAGAACCATCTTTGAGCTGAGTCCCAGGTCCGACAAACGATTCCTTCCCATCAACTGTGGCGCCATGACGGAAGAGTTGATGGTCAACGAACTGTTCGGCCATGAGAAAGATGCCTACACGGATGCCGGTGCACAGCGGCACGGGTTGCTTGAATCCGCCAACGGTGGAGTCGTACTCTTTGATGAAATAGGTGAAATGCCCCTTACCATGCAGGTAAAACTGTTACGGGTACTGCAGGAGAAGAGAATTATCAGGGTGGGTGGAACTCAGGAAATACCAATAGATATCCGGATATTGGCCGCAACCAACCGGGATCTGCAGGAAGAGGTGGAAAAGGGAACTTTTCGGCAGGATCTCTATTACCGACTGAATGTTGTGCAAATTCATATTCCGCCACTGCGGGACAGAAAAGATGACATTCCACTTCTGGTCAACTATTTCCTGGCAAAATATTCCATGCCCGGAGGTACAACAAAAGGGATTTCACATGAGGCATTAAACCGCCTTCAGGAATATGACTTTCCAGGCAATGCGCGGGAACTTGAAAATATTGTCGAGCGTTCACTGGCCCTGTGCGACAATTTGGAGATAAAACCACAGCATCTCCCGCAAAACCTGACCAGCAATCCACGTTTTAAGCTGCCGCAAATGGTGACTGCAGGCAGCAATCCAAGCAAGAGTCTGCAGGAAAACGAGCGCGAATATATCCTTTCAGTCCTGCGCAGCGTTGACGGCAATAAAACCAAGGCCGCCAAAATCATCGGTATCGACAGGGTTTCGCTGTGGCGGAAATTAAAAAAATACGAACAAAACGGGAAGTTGTAGACTGCCCCCGTATCTATTTTTCTACGTAGTACGACTCTTTCTGATACTCGTAGGAGCCAAATACTTTATTATCCACAATGGTGGATTTATAGGCGTTAAAAACCACACCTATAATGTTTGCTTTACCGAGTTGCTCCACAAGTGATTGAACATATTCCCGTCTGCTGGCCCCCCAGCGGACGACAAGGACAACCCCGTCAACGTATTTAGCAAGTACTGCAGTCTCCGAGGCCACCTGCATGGGTGGACTGTCAAAAAAAACAACCCGGTCATCATAACGGCTGCCGAGTTCGTCAACAAGCCGTTCCATCATGTCCGAACCAAGAAGCTCTGCCGGATTCACAGGCGGCGGGCCTGCCGGAACCAGACTGAGTTTATTTACCCCCACCTCTGTAATCAGGCTGCCGAGATTAGTATTATCCCGCAGATAATTTACCAATCCCTGGTCATTGGACAGCCCGAACATTCTTTCCAGCGCCGGCTTGCGGAGATCACAGTTAACCATCAGGGCATGGCGATCCACTCCCTGGGCAAATGATACAGCCATGTTGGCGCAGACAAAACTTTTTCCCTCTCCGGGGACGGCGGAAGTAACCAATACCCTGCGGACCGGATTACCGGATTCCGGATGTAATATTTTAGTTCGAAGCGTGCGAAAACTTTCAGCTACCGAGCTTGAAATACCTGTAGCCTTGATCAACCGTTCATCCCAACTCCCCTGTTCCAGTACCCGGGAAGCTTTTTTTACAGGTTCGGACCTCTGCCTGCCTGCAGGTTGCTCTGCTGTTACCTGATGGCCGGAATCATGTTGGGCAACCTCCTGTACAGGCAGGACAGGTTCATCCCCGTGGGAAATTTCTGCCTCTTGTCCGGCCTTTTTCAATGCATTAAAAACCTTGCCCACCTTACCCTCCAAAGTACCCGGACAGTTTATGAATGTGCTGCAGCCACGTGTCGGGAAGGACTGCACCAAGCGGCGAATAGGGCCGTGCTGCCGGCAACAGTTCCAGGAGCAGAAGCAGACCGAAGATCGCGATAACAATGGCACTTATCTTTACTGCCGGAGGAATCTTGCGCACATCCTGCAGATCTGCAGCGACAGGCAGTTGATTTTTCTCACCCGGAAACTGAAGCTCCCGGACACATTCTCTGATTATCTGCGCATTAATCTTTGCCTTACCCTGCGAAAAACCTGATAACAGTGCATGATCACATACAATGTTAATAAGACGTGGTGTCCCCTTGCTGACCTTGAAAATAAGGTCGACGGCATCTTCGGAAAAAATATTAAATTGATTGGCCCCGGCCCGCCGTAGCCGAAACAGAATGTATTGTTTGGTCTCCTCAAGGGAAAACGGTTTCAGATGAAATCGTATCCCTACCCTTTGCCGGAGGGAAAGCAGTCGGTCGCTGCCCATCAACGGATTCAGTTCCGGCTGGCCGACCAGAAAGATCGACAACACATCCTGTCCGACCATGACCTGGTTAGACAACAGGCGGATCTCCTCCAGCAGGTCTACACTCAGGGCATGCGCCTCATCGATAATAAGCAGGACCCGCTCACTGTCATGGTATGCCTTCTTTAAAAATTCTGCAAACTCTATCAGGAAATAGGCCTTGTTTCCTTCCCACACAAGATCATAACTCCGTGCCACCATGGAGAAAAATTCATCTCTGGTTAAAAGAGGATTATTAATCATGCAGAGATGTATCTCCTCCTCAAGGGAGAGAATCAGGGTCTGCAGCAGGGTTGTTTTACCTGTACCCACATCCCCGGTCAACACAAGAAAGCCCTTCTTGCCCACGACACCGTAACGGAGAACCGCCAGTGCCTCCTGATGAGCCTCACTCATGAACACCACTTCGGGGTCCGGTGTCAGATCAAAAGGGGTTGTGGAAAAACCGTAATATTTTGTATACATAAAATAAGGTCAGTACAGTAGATTAAAATTAAACACAGACGTAAAAATCACAGGCACCTCAACGTCAGCATGTAGCCTGATGATAAATACGACAAACCGTGATTACCACATTTGGGCATTGATGCAACAGCCGGGCGTTGCATCACAAGATGATTTTACCCTGCATCCAGAAAAATACCAGCGCCGCCAGCAGCACCACTGAATAGAGCAGAAAACCGGCAGACCAGAGGACGGTTTTCAGGCGCTTTGCAGCGATCTCGCTCTGCTGTTCCAGGTAGGGGATGGAAGTGACAACCGGCAGATCAAGATACCCTTCTATTTCAGAGGCTTCCTTAAAAGAGGTATCAAGAAAATCCTTTATAAATACCAGACCGGCTCCCCCACCCACACCGACCGCAATGGCCATGAGCATTATCTGGAGAAAATTCGGCTTATACGGCTTGTCGGGAAAACCGGCGGAATCAACTATCTTAAACTTGCTCCCCTTCTGCTTCCGTTCCAGATGTTCCACCGATGAGGCCTGCAGATTCTGCGACACAAGGTAATCATAATGCCGCCGCAGCTCATCATAATCCCGGGTAAGTGCGTTCCACTCCGCCTCCCGCACCGGGGCGGCCGCAATCCATTTCTCATATTTTTCGATTTCAGACCGGATTGTTGCCTGGTCTGCCTTCAACTTTTTAATATTGAGTGAAATATCTTTTAACTGAAACTGCAACTGTGCGACCTCGGGATCATGAACCTGTCTGCGTCGAGGGGCTTTTGCTGTTCCTGAAGTCGGTTTTTCACCCTTGAGCCCGGCCTCAAGTTTGGCAATCAACTGTTTAGTACGGCGTATTTCAGGATGTTTATCTGTGTATTTGACCTGCAATGCCTCAAGATGACTGTACAGCCGTTCCAACTGCTGCCAGGGAGTTAACGGTTCATTGCGGGTAGGGGCCGATGCCTGCCCGGTACCTGCAGTTGCAGCACTGTCCATGGCCCGGCTGAGACGTTTCCGCAGATTCAGCTGCTCCTGGGCCATTACCCTGGTCCGTTCAAGATCCAAAATGGAATCCTGTACCCCCTGGTACTGTTCATGCAGAGAGTTGAGTCGGGCGAGATTACTCTCCCGCTGCTCCGGCATTTCATTATAATGCTTTAATTTATAATCCCGCATGAGCTGTTCTTTCTCATCCAGAACAGCCTTGGCCATATCAAGCTCATCCTGCGTATACTTGGAGGTCTCCGTAGCCCTGGCTTCACGGTATTTCAGATTCTCCTCTATGAACTTGGCCGCCAGGGCATTGGTTACCTTCATAACCTTTTCCTGATCTTGCCCGTCAAAAACAACGGTAAAGGTATCGCCTCGACTTGACGGGGAAATTTTAATATGCCTGCGCATTCCATCAATCACATCCTCAATGGGAAGCTGCTGTCTGGCATCATGGTACAGGTCAAACTGTTTGATAATATCTTCAAGGTTATTACGACTGATAACAACATCACTCAGGGTTGAAATCGTATCCCGCAACCGTTGATTATCCCTTTCCGGGGCCATACGGGCAGGGTTGATCTGCTGGCGTTCGTAACTGAGCAGAGATTTACATTGATAGAGTTTGGGCATCTGCAGATACACGACCAGTCCTATTGTCGTTGCTGCAAGCAGGCAGGCAACCAGAAGCTTCCAATGAAAGAAAAGAAGATCGAGATATTTCTTTACCTGTTGACGTTGCTGTTTTTCCATGATTTAACTTTGTAAGATAAAAATACTAAAAAGAGTTAATTTTATACATCCTGTCTATCTATTGAGTGTAAGCGCTTCATTAACTACACTCTTGACATGATAACACCTCGGAATGTAAGCGTTTCAGGAACGCCCTGCTGTGCGTGATCAAGGCTCCAGATAATACCCCTGTATATCTGGGGACTTGAGCGCGTGCAGCAGGGTGTTCATGGAGCGCTTACTATTGAGTTAAGACCACCTTAATTCATGTGATTGCATACAAGCTGCATTTTCACCGGCCTATCGGTCGACCAGTATGGCGATACCATATCTCAGGCCATGGTCATAACACCTGCCCTACATCAATCCGACAGGAAAAATAAATCACCTCATCTTTCGGACAACACTCTTCCAGATGGCAACCGTAATGAAAAAAACCTGTATCATCGGTGATATCCATGGATGTTTCACCGCTCTTGTCAACCTGCTTGCAAAGGTTGAACAGCGGGCGGACCATCTGGTTTTTCTTGGCGATTATATTGACCGGGGGCCGGATTCAAAAAAAGTTATTGAGCTCATTCTCCAACTTAAAAAAAACCGTCCCGGGGTTATCACCCTGCTGGGTAATCATGAATATATGCTGCTTAACTACCTTGCCGGAGTAGAAAACGCTGTTTTTTTACGGGCCGGCGGCATTGAAACCCTGACCAGTTACGGCCTGCCCCGTGACATCCGACCGGCAGATGCCCGCAGGGAAATGCCGCAGGAACATCTTTCCTTTCTGCAAAGCCTGCCCCTGTTATGGGAGGACCAGTACGGCATCTACGTCCATGCCGGTCTCCAGCCCGGTGTACATCTCAGTCAACAGAGAAGCGACTGGTGCCTCTGGGTCAGAGACGAATTCATTCGCTCGTCCTATTGGTTCGGCAAACCGGTTATCTTCGGTCATACCGTCTTTAAAAAACCTCTGGTCCAGAAAAATAAAATAGGCATTGATACCGGTGCAGTGTACGGTCGGACATTAACCGCCCTGCTGCTGCCGGAAAAGGATTTCTTCTCCGTGCCCGGCGAACAGGAACATCCCTGCCCGATGCCATTTTAATATGATATAGTATTGAATAATAAAATACAAATAATGATTAATGATTCAAAGATCATCATCGGTAAATGGTATGACGTCCTCAATCGCCTGAGCACCAGTAACAATCATCAACAACCGGTCCAGACCAAGGGCAATACCGGCACACTCCGGCAGGGCTGCAAGGGCCTGGAGAAATTTATCCGGCATGCAACAGTGCAGCCCGCCTGTTGCCGCCCTGTTAATCTCATGCCTGAAACGATGTCGCTGGACAACCGGGTCAGTCAACTCGGAGAAACCGTTGGCAATTTCAATGCCGCCGATATAGAGCTCAAAACGCTCAGCCAGATCCGGGTTATCTTGCTTCGGCCGGGCCAGCGAGGCAAGGGCAATCGGGTAATCGTAGAGAAAAACCGGTTGGTTACGACCAAGATTGGGCTCGACACGTTCCACCAGTATCTCATCGAACATATCCCGCGTCAGGGCCTCGGCAGCAGACATCCCGGCATAACGCTGAAAAGCATCTTCCACGGTCATGCGCTGCCAGGGAGCTGCAAGCGAGATTGTTTCACCGGCCCGGAGGACTGATATCCCCTCCCCCATCCCCTCTTTTTCCGCCCATATCGCAGCTGTCGCACGAACCATGTCCTCACATTCATCCATGAGCTCAACATAACTCCAGCCGGTATGGTACCACTCAAGCATGGTAAACTCTTCCCGGTGCAGACGCCCGTGCTCGCCCCTGCGAAAACAATGACAGATCTGAAACAAGCGGGAGCAGCCCCCGGCCAGCAGCTGTTTCATGCACAGTTCCGGTGAGGTGTGCAGGAATCGGTCTTCGGACTGTATCGGGATGATCTCCGCCTCCGGGAGGAGAACAGGAAGACGCAACGGGGTATCAACTTCGAGGTAGGATCGTGCAAGAAAAAAATTCCGTACGGCCTGCAGTAGACAGGAACGCTGCTGCAGGCCGCGTGGAGAGAGCATGTTACCGGTGTACCATTACTCTTTCACCCGGGTCATGTAGTCACCGGACCGGGTATCGATCTGTATTTTATCCCCTTCTTCCACAAAGGGGGGGACCTGCAGTTGGTAACCGGTCTCAACCGTCACCGGCTTGGTATCCGTGCCCGAGGTATCCCCCTTCACCCAGGGATCGGCGCGGGTTACGGTCAGGTTGACAAAGATGGGCAGGGAGATATCAATGGGCCGACTTCCATCAAAGAAGAGGACCTGAACCTCCATATTATCCATCAGGAAATTGACATTATCGCCGAGCTGATCGCGGGTAAGAAAAATCTGCTCATAAGACGAGGTGTCCATGAAATGAAACTCATCATCCTGGGAGTAAAGAAACTGCATGGTACGCTCCTCAAGATCGGGTTTTTCAAACTTGTCATTGGAGCGATAGGTCTGGGTAAACTGGTTACCGGTGATCATATTGCGCATCTTGGTGCGATACAATGCCTGTCCTTTACCTGGTTTTGAGAAATCAAATCCAATAATTATATATGGTTCGCCCTCAAGCTGAACCTTGAGTCCTTTTCGTAAATCAGATGCAGAGTACATAGTTGGTTATGGGGTCAGAGTTAAAGTTGAAAGTAAAAAAAAGGTAACTGTTCAGGAGGGTGGTTTTGCAAGTTTTCTGCACCCACCTTCTGAGTAACAAATTGCTGGATTCCCGCTAACAGCATGCGGGAATGACGGTATTCTCGTGAGACAAGTAATTAAATCGTCATCCCCGAGTGCTTTTATCGGGGATCCATTGTTACGATTAAAATAAACGCCGGGGCACCTGGCTGCACTGCTGAATAGTTACAAAAAAAGTAACTTCTCCATAAGTGGTGACAAGTTGCTGCAGCGTACCTTATGGATCAAAGTCTACGCTATCTCCGGCTGAAAACATACCGGAACGGTAACTGCTCAGGGCACACCATCTGTCCATGATCAGCCCGCCCAGCATACCTGGTGTATAGCTGATCGGGCTGATCATGAACATCTGGCGCACCCCTGAACAGTTACATCCCGTTATTTAACGACTTTTTCATAACAGGCCTGAGTAGTTACCCGGAACGACGTATTTACAGATCATTCCGATCGTCATCCCCGAATGTCGTTATCGGGGATCCATCAGTTTTTGAGAAGTTTCCCAGAAACAAGTATCCATTTTTAATTATTCACTATCCACTATTAATTTGCAACCTTTCCGTATCTTTTGTTGTCAACAGCCGGCAACTCTTTTAAATTGAATTCCGGTAACTCGTCAGCTACAGGACGGTGGTTGGGCAAATTTTCCGTACCCGCCTGAATAGTTACCATTTTTTGGTTATTCCATTATTATTTATCCCCCCAAACAGAGAATCTCATGATCAGGGCAGGCATACTCTCGGACACCCACCTGATGGGACCAGATAAACATTTCACAGAGGCCGTGCAGCACTGTTTTGCCGATTGCGATACCATCATCCATGCCGGTGATCTGACGGACATTTCCCTGCTGGATGCCTTTACAGACAAAACCGTGTATGCAGTCCACGGCAACATGTGTAACAGCAATGCCTTCAATACGCTGCCTGACCGACTCAGCTTCCGGCTCGGTCCATTCTCCATCGGCCTCACCCACGGCGCCGGGCTGGGGTATGATATTGAATCCGCCCTGTGGGATATCTTCCCTGAAGCAGACTGTGTGATCTACGGCCATACCCACCGGCCTGTCTGCCACAGCGTTGCAGGCAGACTGATCATAAATCCGGGCAGCTTTCAAGCCACAGGAAGATATGGTTCTCCGGGCAGCTTTGCTCTTCTTGAAATCAGCGACTCGTTGCAGGCCACAATCCACCAGGTTCCGCAGAGTTAATGACGACAAAAACCCTTTGGGCCCCCTGGCGCATGGAACATGTGCTTGGTCAGGCTGAAAAAATCTCCGGCTGCCTGTTTGAACCTCCGGGAGACAGCCCGGCTGATCCTGAATATCTGCTGCTCTACCGAGATGATCTGACAGTGGTCCTGCTCAACAGATTTCCCTATGCCAACGGCCATCTTCTTGTTGCCCCGAAACGACATCTTGCAGACATTACGGAGTTATCCACCGGAGAAAACCAGGCCATCATGACCATGCTGCAGCAAAGCTGTACCATATTGCGCCGCCGCCTGCGGCCCGATGGTTTTAATATAGGTCTCAACGTAGGTGCAGTTGCCGGTGCCGGCATTGCCGACCACCTCCACTTTCATATCGTCCCCCGCTGGCAGGGTGACCATAACTTCATGACCATCACTGCCGACATCAGGACCATTCCGGAACACATCAACCATACCTTTGCACTGTTAGCCCCCGATTTTCAACTGCTGCTCACCGGAGACAAAGAGTAACATGGGTACTGACAAACCGTTGAAGATGACCCCCATGCTTCGCCAGTATCTGGAGATAAAAGACCAGCATCCGGACACTGTTCTCTTTTACCGGATGGGTGATTTTTACGAGATGTTCTTTGAGGATGCCGAGGTCTGTTCCCGTATTCTCGGCATCACCCTGACCTCACGCAGCAAGGACGATGCCAACAAAGTCCCCATGTGCGGCGTGCCCTATCATGCCGTTTCAGGATATCTCGGCAAGATGATCAAGGCAGGGTTCCGGGTGGCAATCTGCGAACAGACCGAAGATCCGAAGCAGGCCAAAGGAATTGTTAAACGGGAAGTAGTACGTATCGTCACCCCCGGAGTGACCACGGATGAACAAATCCTTGATGAAAAAAACAACACCTTTGTCTGCGCACTCTGCTTTAAGAAAAAGGCTAAGAAACTGCTGGTTGCCGGATTAAGCTTCCTGGACGTTTCCACCGGTAATTTTCTGGTCAGCCAGATCCCCCTGGCAGAAAACAACCTTGACCCGATTATTGACGAGATCAGCCGAATGCAGCCGGCTGAACTGCTGCTGACCGAGGAGGAACTGGAAGAACAGGGCAAACTGACCGAGACCCTGACAACACTCCTGGCTGGGCTCTGCCTCACCCGGCGTCCGGAACATTCATTTGACTATAACGCCGCATTTGAAACACTGACCGAACATTTTCAGGTCAGCAACCTGGCCGGATTCGGTTGTCAGGACATGGAGACCGGAACCTGTGCCGCCGGTGCCCTGCTGGCATATATCCAGGACACCCAAAAAACTGATTTATCCTATATTAAACAACTGCAGCCGCTGATCAGGGCAGGTTTTCTGGTCATTGATGAATCTTCACGCCGTAACCTGGAACTGATCGAAACCATTATCGGCGGCAAGCGGAAAGGCTCACTGCTCTCTGTTCTGGACCTGACCCATACGCCCATGGGCGCTCGCCTGCTCAAGCAGCGCCTGCTCTTTCCCCTCCAGAATAAAAACTCCATTCAACAGCGGCTTGGCGCAATTGAACTGCTGCTGGAGGCCCCGGCACTACGCCGGAAACTCCAGGAACATCTGGCAGGAATCTATGACCTTGAACGACTCTGCAGTCGACTGGTACTCGGCCACGGCAACGCCCGGGACATGGACGCCATGAAGTTGTCCCTGGCCCGCCTGCCGGGACTGAAACAACTGCTCATTGAAACCCGGACAGGTTTATTGCAGTCCATCGGCATGGACATGGATCCAATGGATGACCTGCATGAACTCATTGACGGAGCCATCCGGGACAACGCACCTGTAACACTTCGCGACGGCAACCTGATCAAAGAGGGCTACAACGGGGAACTCGATGAGCTTATTATTCTCCTCCGTGACGGCAAACAGCTCATTCTCGGCCTGGAGGCCAAAGAGCGCAGGCGGACCGGCATTGCCAAACTCAAGGTCGGCTTCAACAAGGTGTTCGGCTATTTTTTCGAGGTCAGCCGGGCCCAGGCAGCCGGCATGCCTGATGACTTCATCCGTAAACAGACCCTGGTCAATGCTGAACGCTTTATTACACCTGAACTCAAAGAACTGGAAAATAAAATTGCCACTGCCCGGGAAAAACGGCTGAACCTGGAATACCGTCTCTTTATCGAGATCCGGCAGAAGATTGCCGCCCAGAGTGAACGACTGCTGGCAGCGGCCTCCCGAATTGCCCGGATTGATTTTCTTGTCAGCCTGGCGGAAGCAGCCCAACGCTACCATTATACCCGACCGGGAATTGTTGACGACCATTCCATAACCATTATCGAGGGACGCCATCCTGTCATTGAACGGTCCCTTGAACCGGGACGATTTGTCCCCAATGATGTCAGTCTCGACCAGGAAACAAATGAACTGCTGATTATCACCGGCCCGAACATGGCAGGCAAGTCTACAGTCCTGCGTCAAACCGCACTCATTGTTCTCATGGCCCATATCGGTAGTTTCGTACCTGCAGACAGGGCGGATATCTGCCTCGTGGATCGTATCTTTACCCGGGTCGGGGCCATGGATGATCTGCGGCGGGGACAATCAACGTTCATGGTCGAAATGAACGAAACCGCCAATATTCTCAACAATGCCACCGACAACAGTCTCGTTATCCTTGATGAAATCGGTCGGGGCACCTCTACCTATGATGGTCTTTCCATTGCCTGGGCAGTAGCGGAAGAACTCGCAGACATGAACGACCGCGGTGTCAAGACCCTGTTTGCCACCCATTATCACGAGCTTACCGACCTTGCGACCACGCATAACCGCATTCAAAACTACTCCATTGCAGTCCGAGAATGGAATGACTCTATTATCTTTCTTCATAAGCTGGTCCGGGGCGCAACCAATCGCAGCTATGGTGTCCAGGTTGCAGGCCTTGCCGGGGTGCCCGAGCATGTGGTCAAAAGGGCCCATGAGATACTGGCAGACATAGAAAGAGGAACATTCAGCCATGCGGGCAAAGCGACCATTACGGATTCAGACAGCCGTCCGGCAAAAATGCAGCCCTGCCAGCTGCCTCTTTTTCAGCCCCAGGATGATCCTGTGCAAAAATTACTCGGTTCGATAAAAGTCGACGATATGTCTCCCCGACAGGCTATGGAACTGCTGTACCAGCTGTCTGATCTCATAGAGCATAAACCCTGACCGGCAGGAATGTAAGCGCTCCATGCTCCTGCTGCACGCACTCAAATCCCCGGATATACAGGGGATCACGAACAGCAGAGAGTTCCTGGAACGCCTACATTTCGAGGTGTTACCATCTCAAGAGTGTCGTTAATGAAGCGCTTACGCAGGATTGGCGGGACAAATTATTTTACCAATCCATGCCGATGGGGTATAGTCGGCCCATCTAAATCCTGAGTGACCATACAGCAACACATTATGTCTTTTGCCTGCCGAACCTATAACACAAAACTGCTTACCGGCTGTTTCTGCTCCTGCCTTCTGCTGATGGCCACTCTGAGCAGTTGGGCCATCGGACGACCTCTGTCCGCCGGTTATCAGACTGTTACCAACCCTGCCGTCAGCTTCCGGCAACAGTATAAATCGGCCAAGGACTACTCCTACAAGCTGGAACGTGATAGCGCCATTGGGAAGGATCGGGCCAACTGGCTGGCCGGTATACGCAAGTTCCGGAGAATCTACCAGGCTGATACAAAGAGTACCCATGCCCCTTCATGTCTGTACATGATGGGCAGGATGTACCGGCGTATGTACAAACGGTTTAAGCTGCCCATTGATATTGATGAAGCCATCAGCTCCTTTAACGAAGTTGCGACGAGGTTTCCGGAGAGCAGTTTAGCCGATGATGCACTGTTTATTGTTGCGGATATCCAGCTCAACGACAAAGATAATCCGGCCCGGGCCATTGAAATATATCAAAATCTGATACAACGTTTCCCGGATGGAGATAAGAGCAGCCAATCCGTCAGCCGGCTGAAAGAACTTGCCCGCAGGCACGATATCAAGGTACCCGAGCAGTTGAAGAGCTCCAGGGCTGCCGGCAAGATGGTCAATGTACTGCCTGTGCAATACTGGTCCTCCAACGACTATACCAGGATTGTCATCAGTGCCTCTGCCCCGGTACATTATACGGCCAGACTGCTTGAAAAGAACAACAACCAGCCCAGACGGCTCTTCCTTGATTTCAACCAGAGTCACATCTCGCCGAAATTTCGTTCTCCTGTTCCAATCGAGGACGGATTGCTCAAACAGGTACGAACCGGCCAGCTCGATGATTCGACTGTACGGGTGGTTCTTGATATCGAATCTATTTCCGACTACAAAATTTTCAACCTGAAAGATCCATTTCGAGTTGTGGTAGATGTTCGCGGTGCAAAAAAACAGTCGTCGAAAACAGCATCGACCCCGGTCCAACCCTCTATTGTTTCTCCAACGGTTAAAACCGAACCGAAAACAATTCAACCTGTTGAGAGTAAACGGGAAAAAGAACAGGAACTGTTTATTACCCTTACTGACCAGAAAAAGTACAGACCATCATCCTGGACAGCTGATATTGAGCAACCGGCAACTGAACTCTCACTGGCCCAGCAGTTGGGACTTGGTGTACGGCGCATTGTAATCGACTCAGGTCATGGCGGAAAAGACCCTGGAGCCATGGCCTTTGGGCTCAAGGAAAAAGATATTGTTCTTGATGTTGCCCGCAGGACTGCATCAATCCTGAAAAAACAGCATAATTATGAGGTGATCCTGACAAGAGACAGTGATATATTCCTGCCCCTTGAGGAACGGACAGCCATTGCAAATACCAGAAACGCAGATCTCTTTGTCTCCATCCATGTCAATGCTCATCCGAAAAAATCTGCAAAAGGGGTTGAAACTTTTTACCTCAACCTTGCCACCAATGCAGAGGCCATGCGGGTAGCAGCCAGAGAAAATGCGACTTCAACACATAATATAAGCGAGTTACAGGATATCCTCTCCGATCTGATGCAGAATGCCAAGATCAAGGAATCCTCTCAGCTGGCCGAATTTGTCCAGAGCAGTCTGGTGAAAGGTCTGAAGGATCATAACTATAAGACAAAAAATCTTGGGGTTAAGCAGGCCCCTTTTTATGTCCTGATCGGTGCTGAAATGCCGGCCGTATTAGCTGAAATATCATTTATCACCAACCCGGAAGAGGCTAAACACCTGAGAGAGGATACCTACCTGCAGGCTATTGCAGAACAGATCGCAGCCGGTGTGAGCACCTATGTCGAGCACAGAAAAACGGCCGCATTGAAACTTTAAGGTTCGGTCAAAAAAAAGCCCCTGCCGAAGTCGGCAGGGGCAGATGAAATGACAGGGTATTAAACCCCGGAGTATTCTGCAAGCTACCCCGATGTTTACCAGGTCACCATATAGCAGGACAACTCCCGCCCCTCTTCCAGACTCTTCCCCTCCATATAACGCTGCATGGATTCAGCCGCGACCTTGCCTTGATAGACAGCTTTAGCCGCCGTCTGTGGACCGAGAACATCATCGCCACCGGCAAAAATCCAGTCTACAGAGGTCTGTAATGTTTTGGTATTCACTGTATAGGTTCCCCATGATTCAAGTTTAAGCTCTTCGCCTCTGTCAGCATCATGGTTCACATTCTGGCTGATGGCAGGAATTATTGAATCAGCATCAATGATGAAATTGGAACCCTCAACAGTGACCGGTCTGCGCCTGCCGGAATCATCGGGTTCGCCGAGTTCCATTCTGATACACTCAACTCCGGTGAGTTTGCCGTTTTCGGCATGAATCTTTACCGGGGCTGCCAGAAATTCGATATTTACCCCCTCTTCCTCAAGATGATGAATTTCAGCTGCTGAAGCGGGCATCTCATCTTTTGTACGACGATAGAGAATAAACACCTCATCAGAACCGGTTCTCAGTGCCGTTCGGGCAACGTCAATAGCAACATTGCCACCACCGACAACAACAACTTTCTTTCCTATATCGACGTCATCACCGGTGAGGACACGGCGCAGATAATCAACACCGTGCAGAACACCTTCAGTACCATCCTCTCCATCAATACCAAGTTTTCGGCTCTCATGCGCGCCAACCCCGATAAAGACGGATTCATATCCCTCTTCTTTAAGCTGCTGTAAGGTCTTATCACGACCTATGGTGACACCAAGTTTAATTTCAACACCACAGTGTTTAAGTGCTGCAAGTTCAGCACCTATAATATCACGGGGCAACCGGTAATGGGGAATTCCCACGGCAAGCATGCCGCCAAAGACCGGCAATGCTTCAAAAATGGTACATTTATACCCCTGATGGGCAAGGAGATGCGCAACCGTCATCCCGGACGGACCGGCTCCGACAATAGCCACCTTGCGGCCATTGGGCAGAGCGCATTCACGGGTCATGGTCTTGCCGTTGGCAACCATCCAGTCCGTGAGGTAGCGTTCCAGCATCCCGATTGAAACCGGATCTCCCTTTTTCCCCCGAACACAACTTCCTTCACACTGAAACTCATGGGGGCAGACCCTGGAACAAACCGAAGGCATTGTGCTGGTTTCACGAACTTTCCAGTACGCTTCCTCAAATTTCTTTTCTCGAAGAAGTAATATAAAGGCCGGGATATCATTGCGAATGGGACACCCCTGAATACAGGTCGGTTTTTTGCACTGCAGACAACGGTTGGCTTCAAGAATTGCAGTATCTTCATCAAAGCCCGAGGTCACTTCCTTAAAATTTGTTATTCTCTCAGCTGGAGCGAGTTCGCTGGGGTACTGGCGGGGTATGGCCATGCGTTCTTTTGGTTTCATATATCCTCCTTCAAGTAGAGATAGTATTTT
>WFRY01000028.1 GCA_015486315.1 Desulfobulbaceae bacterium | reverse complement strand
TCGAGATCAAGGCATACGAAAAAATTTACCGCAGGCATATAGCTGATATTCCGAGGATAAATTTTTTCGTATAACACAGAGATCGGGCGCAAATACATTAAATCAACGGGCTCATAACTGTCCAAGCTTTTAAGTATCCAGGACAAAAAGGGCAGTGTAACGCCTGAAGGAAAACATGGCAATACATCTGTCTCATTTTCCTGTCGTATTCTGCAATACCCTGGCCGGGGATAACCTTACAGTGAGCTGGATAATACATTTGCATGCCACAGAGTGGCATGCTACACTGGCAATAAATCGAAAATTCAAAACAGTAAGGAGAATACAATGAGAAAAATAACAGGCCTTATCATCGGCTTCATACTGTTAGCAGCCCAGGGGGCATCAGCGAGTCTCGCCTATAACTACATCAGCAGTGATTCTTTTATGAAAATTCTGCAGGAGAAACAGGCCGTGCACATGCTGGATATTCAGAAAAAAAATGATTACCTGCGCCACCACTTTGCCCACTCAGTCGGTACCAGTGCCTATCCGGTTAAAACAGACCAGGAAAAGAGCAGAATCAAGGACATGATCAGTACCCTGCAGACTACGGAAGATCTGATTGTTATCATCGGTCCCCGCGGTACCCGGGCGGAACAACGAACGTATGCATATCTGCTGGATCAGGGGATTGCCCCGAAACGACTGGCAATTCTTGCAAAAGGAACCCGTGGCTGGCCTGCTCCGGAAATCCTGCTCAACACCGCAGGTCAATGAAGCGACAGCTGACCGTTCAGTTGAACGGTAAACAAAAAAAAGGCGGGGTGCACTTGCACCCCGCCTTTTTTTGTTATACCACCGGGACAAGCCCGATCAGCAGGTTGTTTTACAGACTTTTCTTGCCGGCAACCAGATGATCCACAACTGCAGGATCAGCCAGAGTGGAGGTATCACCAAAGTTCTCAAAATCATCGGCAGCAATCTTGCGCAGGATGCGGCGCATGATCTTACCGGACCGGGTCTTGGGCAGGCCCGGAGCCCACATGATGACCTCAGGCGTGGCAATGGGTCCGATCTCGGAGCGAACATGCTTACGCAGTTCAGCTATCAGTTCATCCGACTCTTCAGCAGAAGCCATCAGCGTAACATAGGCAAAGATGGTCTGGCCCTTGATGGGATGCGGCATACCGACAACTGCAGCCTCGGCAACATCGGGATGGGAGACCAGGGCTGATTCGATCTCCGCCGTACCCAGACGGTGACCGGAGACGTTGATAACATCATCAAGACGTCCCATGATCCAGAAACAGCCGTCCTCATCCTTACGGGCACCATCTTCCGGATCATACGTATTTTCGTAACGACTGAAATAGGTTTTCTTAAACCGCTCGGGATCACCGAACACGCCGCGCAGCATACCGGGCCATGGTTTACGGATAACAAGATGACCCCCCTCGTTGGGAGCCGCCTCGTTCCCCTCTTCATCAAAAATGGCCGCATCAATACCGGGCAGCGGGTAGGTGGCGGAACCGGGTTTCAGGGTAGTGGCATAGGGCAGGGGCGAAATCATAATACCGC
Organism: Desulfobulbaceae bacterium; assembly: GCA_015486315.1. Lineage (GTDB taxonomy): Bacteria > Desulfobacterota > Desulfobulbia > Desulfobulbales > Desulfobulbaceae > Desulfobulbus_C. Next base: position 9,424 of record WFRY01000028.1, on the reverse strand, counting down.
CGGTCTCGGTCTGCCACCAGGTGTCGACAATGGGCAGCTTCTCCTTGCCGATATTTACCCAGTACCACATCCAGGCCTCGGGGTTGATGGGTTCGCCGACGGATCCAAGAATGCGCAGACTCGACAGGTCCCAGCGCTCAGTGGGTTCTTCACCCTCACGCATCAGGGCCCGGATAACCGTGGGCGCCGTGTAAAAAATGTTGACCTTGAACTTTTCGACAATCTGCCAGAAACGGTCCGGTCCGGGATAGGAGGGAACGCCCTCAAACATCAGCGAGGTAGCCCCAAGGCCAAGTGGTCCATACAGAATATAGGAATGACCGGTAATCCAGCCGATATCTGCGGTACACCAGTAGACATCATCGTCTTTTACGTCAAAAACCCACTGACAGGTATGCATGGTATAGGTCAGGTAACCGCCGGTGGTATGGACAACACCTTTCGGTTTGCCGGTGGAACCGGAGGTATAGAGAATAAAAAGGGTATCCTCGGCCTCCATGGACTCGGGCTCACACTCACTTGAAATACCATCTGCGGTGATTTCGTCATGCCACCAGGTGTCGCGCCCCTCCTGCATATTCACCTCATTACCGGCCCGCTGGACGACAATACAGCTGGAAACGGAATCACTGCCTTCAAGAGCAGTATCGGCATTGGGCTTCAGCGGGATGGTTTTGCCCGCCCGGATAACCGCATCCGAGGTAATCAACACCTTGGCCTCACAGTCCTGAACCCGGCTCTGCAGGGCAACTGCGGAAAAACCGGCAAAGACGACAGAGTGAATAGCACCGATACGGGCACAGGCCAGCAGTGATATAGCCAGTTCAGGGATCATGGGCAGGTAGATGGATACCCTGTCTCCCTTCTTCACACCTTTTTTCTTCAAAACATTGGCAAAACGGCAGACCTCGGTGTGCAGCATCTGGTAGGTGTAGACACGAACATCCTCGTCCGGCTCACCCTGCCAGATAATGGCAGCCTTGTTGCGGCGACCATCGGTGAGATGACGGTCCAGGCAGTTATAGGACATATTCAGTTTGCCGCCGTCAAACCATTTGATCTCAGGTTTGTTATAATCCCACTCCAGAACACTGTCCCATTTCCTGTCCCAGGTAACCAGTTCTTCGGCACGATCAGCCCAGAACCCTTCCGGATCATCCATGGAACGCTGGTAAGCAGCACGGTATTCGTCCATTGATTTTACCCAGGCCTGATCACGCCCTTCCACCGGCGGCTCAAAGCTTTTTCCTTCCTTGAGTAAACTTTCAATTTTATCTTCGTTTTCAGCCATTACATTCTCCTTAAAAAAAAAGGGTTAAATTTATATAAATCGTCCATCCTCAAGGGAGGGAACATTCCTGCACTTCGCGGTAATATTATCTCATTTTTTTGTCAAGAAAGAACTGAGTATCTTTATGTTGTATTACCACAAAATTGAATAAATTGCCTTTCTGATTTATATACGCTATTCTCCTTCAGAGACCAACAGGGATTCATACTGTTTTGATTTTTTATTAAAATTCCGTCTGCACGATAATCATGGCTGATGCACTTGAACAACAGATACTTGGCGAGCTTAAAAAAGGCACAGGCAAACCTGCTCTTCTCAAAAAACTGGACACAAAGGATAACCATGACGACCTGGTCTGGTACCTGAACCATCTGCCCACGGGCAAGGGGCGAAAGGACTGTCAGTGGATCAACTGGCTGCTGGTTATCGTGCTGCTGGCACTGACTGTTAAAAAACTGTATTTCATGGCCATGGTGCAGCTGAATGCTGCAGCAATCAACCAGTTTTCACCAATGCTGCTGCTTGACCTGATTGTACCGGCCATAAATTTTTATGTCTTAAGCAAAATCATTCGCTTTCACCGCCAGGGCTATCAGTTCATGGCTGTGCTCGGGGTACTGGCCCTGGTACGCCCGGAAAATCGGATTGTACCCGACCTTGCCCTGTACCTGATTATTATCTCCTTATCCATTTTTCTCCTGCTCCGGCTCTTTCCCAAACAGGACAGGATAACATATTAGCAGACAGCCTATATTATGCATCAAGTCATGACCATTCTCAGCCACTATCACCTCCATATTATGGTGGGGCTGTTTGTCCTGCTTCTTCTGTTTTCCAGGAAAAAACGAAATAAAACATTGTTCTTTATCGCCTTGATCGCCCTGGCCGGATCCATTCTCTATGAAGCCATCTGGCACGAACCTGTAAGCCGAATACCGGTTCGGATAAATCAGGCACTCAATCATCCCCCACCCACCCAGAGCTCCAACCTCCACTATTACGCTATCCCTGAGAATGAAAAAAAACTCCTTGACGAGGAATAGCCCGGTTTCTTCCGCGAGGGTATCCGGTAGCAGATTGGCATAATCGGCAAGACCGACTTAAAGGATCCCGGCTCAGGACGCACATCTGCCACTGAAAAGTAAGCGCTCCATGAACCCCCTGCTGCACGTGCTCAAGTCCCCAGATATACAGGGGTATTATCGGGAGCCTTGATCACGCACAGCAGGGGGTTCCTGAAACGCTTACATTCAGAGGTGTTATCATGTCAAGAGTGTGGTTAATGAAGCGCTTACCTGAAAACCGTTGTTCCCCTATCCGATAGAAAGTACCTCTTTTCTACTCAGTTGACACGGATATCATCTTGATGAGAAATTTTATTGACACCAGAGAAAAACAGTGTTTAATTAATTTCTTTAATTATAAATTATCGTCCCTGTTTTCGGAGATATTATGGTTTACAACCAGATTGAAGATCTTGCCCTGCTGCTCAAATCAATATCACACCCCATTCGCCTCAAAATACTCTGCATGCTCCAGGACCGGGAGATGTCTGTCAGCGAAATCAGGGCTGCCGTGGAAACAAGCGGTGCCAATATTACCCAGCACCTGAATATTCTGCGCAACCAGGGTGTCATTGATTTCCGTAAAGACGCCAACTTCATTTACAACCGCATAGCGGACAAGCGGATCATTGAGCTCATGAGAGCAATGCAGCAGATTTTCTGCAAGACATCGCACGATCAGTCGACCAGTAAGAACGTGTAGGAAAACGATGATACCGACCCATAAATTAATTCAGTTCTCCCTTGAGAAACCGAGGACGGTTACAGCCCTCATGGTTCTCGTTACCCTGCTCCTCGGGGCACTCATTGTTCGAGTTCATGTGGATACGGACCCGGAAAACATGCTCTCAAAAAAAGAGTTTGTCCGTATTTTCCACGACCAGACCAAAAAAGAGTTCAACCTCCATGATGTGGTTGTCCTGGGGGTGGTCAACGACAAAGACCAGGACGGAGTTTTTAATCCGCAGACCCTGAAAAAGATAGATACCTTAAGTAAATTTGCCGCTACCCTGGCCGACCCTGACGACCCGGACCGAAGAGTGGTGGACCGGGACATTATTGCCCCGGATAATGTGGATAATATCCAACAGGCCGGGCTTGGTCAGGTTCGCTTTGAATGGCTGATGAAAACACCGCCTGCAACCCGGGCAGAAGCAGAAAAAATCCGTGATTTTGCCCTGAACAACCCCTTGCTCAAGGGTACCCTGGTCTCGGAAGACGGACGGGCCCTGGCCATGTACCTGCCCATTACCAGCAAAGACTTTGCCCATTCCGTTACCAGACAGCTCAAAGAAAAAATTCATGAACTTGGTACCGGTGATGACCAGTTCTATATCACCGGTCTGCCCGTGGCGGAAGACACCTTCGGCAAAGAGATGTTTATCCAGATGGCCATTTCAGCGCCCCTGGCCATGCTGATGATCTTCCTGCTCATGCTCTTCTTTTTCCGTAAGATCCAGCTCATTATCTCGCCCCTGATCATTGCCGTCTGTACGGTAATCTCTACCATGGGGCTGCTCATCGGCACCGGCAACACCCTGCATATCATGAGTTCCATGATTCCTATCTTTATCATGCCCATTGCTGTGGTGGACTCGATCCACATCCTGTCTGAATTTTTTGATGAATACCGGAAACGGAAAGACCGGAAGGCAACCATTGAGCACGTCATGGGGCATCTCTTCAAGCCCATGCTCTTTACCTCACTCACCTCATCGGCCGGGTTTGCATCACTGGCCTTTACTCCAATCCCGCCGGTCCAGGCATTCGGTCTCTTTGTTGCCATCGGCATCATGCTGGCCTGGTTGCTGACCATCCTCTTCATACCGGCCTACGTCATGATGATAAAGGAATCCAGTCTTGCAGATTTCGGTTCCAGAGATCATGTGGACCCGAAAACCGACAGATCACTGCTTAACCGGCACCTGCGCTGGATCGGCAAGACCTCTTCGGGGCACCCCTGGCTGGTGATTGCCTTTAATAGTATTGTCATGGCGGTCGGCGTGTTCGGCATTCTCATGATCCAGGTCAACGATAATCCGGTTAAGTGGTTTAAAAAGAGCCATGAGATCAGGATTGCCGACAAGGTTCTCAACCAGCATTTCGGCGGCACCTATGAGGCCTACCTGGTCCTGTCCGGCAAAGACCAGGAGATGACACCCCAGCAGGCGGCTGACTGGCTGACCGAATATCTTGATCAGCGACTGGTCGAATCACCTGCTATCCGTGAAATGGTGCTCAATGAAATTCTTGAGGCCACTGCCATTTCTACAACCGGAACAGAACTCACCGACAAACTGGCCCGGGCCTGGGAGGAGGAGATTGATAAGGTAGCGGCTGATGACGACATAGCCTATGACCGCTGGTCCACCGCTCTGGACGGGCTGGAAAGGCTGCGCAACCAGAAAGAGATCTTCAAACGTCCGGACCTGCTGCGCTATATCTCCGATCTGCAGAAATTTATGGCAGACCGAGGTGATGTGGGTAAATCCAATACAGTGAGTGATGTTGTCAAAAAAGTTCACCAGGAACTGTTTGCAGGTGATCCAGACCATTTCACCATCCCGGATACGGTCAACGGAGTTGCCCAGACCCTGATATCATACCAGAACAGCCATAAACCCGATGACCTGTGGCATCTTGTCAGCCCGGATTACAGCAAGGCCAATATCTGGCTCCAGCTGAGAAGTGGTGACAACAGGGATATGGAACGGGTGGTTAAGGACGTTCAACAATATTTCAACGATAACCCCCCGCCGGTATCACTGGCCCACGACTGGGCCGGGCTTACCTATATCAATGTTGTCTGGCAGGACAAGATGGTCACCGGCATGCTCAAATCCTTTCTTTCAAGTTTTGTCGTGGTCTTTCTCATGATGAGTTTCCTGTTCCGGTCTCCACTCTGGGGACTGCTGGCCATGATCCCGCTTACCTTTACCATCGGTATTATTTACGGGGTTATCGGTCTTATAGGTAAGGATTATGATATGCCGGTGGCAGTGCTCTCCTCTCTGACCCTGGGACTGGCTGTTGACTTTGCAATCCATTTCCTGCAGCGTACCAGGATGACCATGAGCAAAACCGGTGCCTGGGAGATTGCCGTCAAAGATATGTTTGAAGAACCGGCCAGGGCCATTTTCAGAAACATTATAGTTATCTCCATCGGCTTTACCCCCCTGCTGTTTGCACCGCTAGTTCCCTACCAGACAGTGGGAATATTCCTCGCTGCCATCATGCTTTATTCAGGCCTGGCAACCCTCTGGATACTACCGGCATTGCTGACAGTGATGCGGGGATGGATTTTTAAAAAAGAAATACAGGAACATGCCGGAGCCTCAAGGAAGTACTCTCAAACAGCATGATTCCAGCGATCAAAAAATAATAGAACTCCAATATATTGAGCTCATTGTCGGGTTTCACTGTAACTTCTCAATAAGTGTTGGTAAGAAGCCTGGATCCCCGATAACTACATTCGGGGATGACGATCTGAATTGCCTGCAACTCCGTCATTCCGGCAGGTTGTTAGCCGGAATCAAAATACAGTAACTTGTCACCACTTATTGAGAAGTTAAGAAATAACTTCATAGGGCCTGCACATTTCTACGAAGTTATTTTTGACAGGACCCTAAGATACAGAGAGATAAAGTTACGGTCAATTATTATCCTGAAATTTTAGATTCAGTTGGTGAATTACTTTTCGTGCCGATTCTTACATTTGGACAACAGTCTGCTTTCCAAAAGTTTATACGCCAAGGCCAGGGGAACACATATGATCTCTCTGATCTCCTGCCTGCTCATTCTGCCGGAGAACAGCAGGTAACCCGGCAATAACTTGGCTGAAAAAGCAGCAGAATATGATCTGTTTGAATTATTACAATGAATTTTTATCGCCAAGGTCCTTTCCTGTTGTTACATTGTTCAGGGTTTGTTTTTGAAATCTAAGGGTTCAATCAAAAATAACTTCGTAGACCGGTGATGAGTCACTATAAATCTGTTGCAGCCGCTGACTTGAAAATGAATAACAGGAACAGACTGCGAAAAGAACGGCTGGCCTTGAGAGATCAGCTTGATCCGGGGTTGAGGGCGGAAAAGAGCAGGCGGATTTCCGGGCTGATCTCTGCCCATCCGGTGGTGGGTGACGCTGCCCACTTGTTTGTCTACATCAATTTTCTCAGCGAGGTTGAGACCATTAATCTGGTCAGGCAGCTGATAGAGGCAGGAAAAACCGTGTCCGTACCGCTTACGCTGCTCGAAGAGTCCCGGCTGCTGGCTGTGCAGGTGACCGATCCCGACCGGCAGCTGGCGCCGGGGTGCTATGGTATACCCGAGCCGACTGCGGAGCAGGTCAGAGCAGCCGTTGTTGAACCGTCGACCATTGACACGGTATTGATTCCAGGCTCTGTTTTTGATCGAACCGGCGGCAGACTCGGCTACGGAGGCGGTTTTTATGATCGTTTTCTGGTAGAATCCGCACCGCAGGCCACGCGGGCGGCAATGGCCTTTGAGCTGCAGCTTGTGGAGAGGGTACCCATGGAATCCCATGACCAGTATATGGATCTACTGGTTACAGAGAAGCAGATTTATGACTGCCGGAGGTTGCGTCATGCGTAAAACAGCAGTGTACAGGGATGATCTTTTTCTGCAGCATCAGCCGGGCTATGATCATCCGGAATCACCGGAACGCCTGCAGGTGATTTTTGCTGAGTTGGACAGGGAGCAGGTGGGCGGTCATTTTCTTTATCCCGGCTTTGATCCTGCCTCCCTGGATATTATCGGTCTTAATCACTCAAAAACACTGCTGAGGCGGGTTGCCGAGACCAGCGGCAGGGATCATGATTTTCTCGATGGAGATACAAGAACCTCGGCTGATTCCTATGATGCGGCCTGTCTTGCCGTGGGCGCACTTATCGACGGTATCAGCAGGATAGAGCAGGGCGAGATCGACAACGCATTCTGTCTCGTTCGTCCGCCCGGTCATCACGCCGAGTATGATCAGTCCATGGGATTCTGTCTGTTCAATAACGTCGCCATAGCCGCTCGCTGGGCCCGAAAAGAACTGGCCATGAAACGAATTATGATCATTGACTGGGACCTGCACCACGGCAACGGTACTCAGCACAGCTTTTACGAAAGCGATCAGGTACTCTACCTTTCCACGCATCAGTATCCCTACTATCCGGGGACTGGAGCCCTGCTGGAAACCGGCAGCGGGGCCGGTGACGGATACACGGTTAATGTTCCACTGGCAGGTGGCCAGGGAGATATGGAGTTTGCCCGTATTTATAACGAACTGGTCTGTCCCCTGGTCCGGGACTACAAACCGGAGTTAATCCTTGTCTCCTGCGGCTTTGATATTTACGACGGTGATCCGCTGGGGGCCATGCGGGTGACTGCCGACGGTTTTGCCTGGATGACCAGAAAACTGGTTGAGGTTGCCGGCGAGGTATGTGATGGCAAGCTGCTGATAACACTTGAGGGCGGCTACAACCTGACCGGTATGCGTGACGGTGCCCTGGCTGTGCTGGCAGAGCTCTGTGGAGAGAAGATTGACTGCGGTCACCCGGTGAATCTGTCGGCAGAAAATGCGGCGGCCCTTGCCGCGTCCGGAATTGAGTGTTCTCCGCTTGACCAGGCCATGCAGATAGCAAAAAATTATTGGCAGCTATAGGCTTTTCAGAATGGGTTGCTGCAGGAGCGGTACTTGCTCCTACTTGTTCTTTTTTTTTGCCCGCAGTATATAGTTCTACTTTGTCGGATGAACTATGAGCTGAAAACAGCAAAAATAGTCGTGGTGCAACGGCAGGCCTCCCGTTACGTATAACAGCCCCTTTGGCTGGTTCAATCTTGTAGATTGAACCATGGGTTTATAACAGGATAGTCGTTTGGGCTGAACTGCTGTGAAGACGACATCTTTGTGATAAACAAGAGGACCAGGCTGCAAGCCTGCTCCAGCAAAAAGAGCCATAACGTTGTGAAACGACTGGAACTCCGTTGCGTATAACAGCCCCTTTGCTGGTTCAATCTTGTAGATTGAACCTTGAGTTTATAACAGGGGAGTCGTTTAGGCAGAACTGCTGTGAAGACGACGCCTTTGTGATAAACAAGAGGACCAGGCTACAAGCCTGCTCCAGCAAAACTCATAAAAACTATATGTTTCTTATTTCCCGCCATTCCTGCGAAGGCGAGAGAATAAGAGCATCGGAAACCAGAGATCTCAATATTTTTATTCAACTTATATCAGCAGATACCAAGAAATGAAAATTACTAAAAAAGAGGTGGAAAACGTTGCCCGCCTGGCCCGGTTGGAGCTTGCCCCCGACGAGGTGGATACCATGACCCGCCAGTTGGATACTATTCTCAGTTATGTGGCAAAGCTTGACGAGCTGGACACTGCCGGAATAGCGGTAACGACCCATACCCAGGATGTGCATAATGCCTTTCGTGATGATGTGGTCAGGGAATCTTTGCCCAGGGAAAAAGTCCTGGCCAATGCCCCTGAACAGAATGGCGAAGCCTTTGTTGTCCCCAAAATTATTACCTGAGAACCAATGGACTTATATACACTTACTTTGCAGCAGGCAAAAGAGCGGCTGGCAAGCGGCGATATCACCTCGGTTGCCTTGACCGAGTCGGTACTGGGTCGAATCGACCAGGTAGAGGGAACCGTCAAGGCGTACCTGAGCATACACCGGGATCAGGCCATGGCCGCAGCCGAACAGGCGGACGCCCAGTTTAAGGCCGGCAGGGGAGGTCTGCTCTGCGGGCTTCCTTTATCCATTAAAGATGTGCTCTGCGCCTCCGGAATGCCGACCACCTGCGGCTCAAAGATTCTGCAGGGGTTTGTTCCACCTTATGATGCCGCTGTCATTGAGCGGCTGAAAAAGGAAGATTCGGTGCTGCTCGGCAAGGTGGCCATGGATGAGTTTGCCATGGGCTCCACCAGTGAAAACTGTGCCTACCAGGTACCGGAAAATCCATGGAAGCCCGGTTATGTCAGTGGCGGCTCCAGCGGCGGATCAGCTGTTTCCGTGGCCTCGGGCGAATGTCTGGCCTCGCTGGGATCTGATAC
>WFRY01000027.1 GCA_015486315.1 Desulfobulbaceae bacterium | reverse complement strand
GTACACCGGTGTGCTCACGCCACGACTTGGGAGTTTTGAAACCAATGGTTCCTATATCCGTATCCTGCTTGACCTGTCTGCCGTTTAGTGAGAGCATTGCAACAAAAAATGGGCGCAATTCAGGCAAATCGACCCTGGGGATATCGGCACATACCTCCTGATAATCGAAGCGGGCGCTATGTCCGATAAGCTCCTTGACCGTCTCGATAACATCCTTGCCTCCAAAACGGGCGGTTTTCTTGTCAAACCAGTCAGCTAGTGATTCCTTGGGAACATGAGCAGCTTCTGCGAAAGTCTCAGTAAAAAGGGAGGGAGGAGTCATGCCAAGCACAAGTTGAAAGAGATCATCCGGATCATCCATAACATGCTGGAGGGTCAGCATGATATTGTCGATTTTTTCATTTAACTTATCCCATATGCGGGATTCCACTGTCTCCGGATTACGCAGGCTTATCACCTCCACCTGTTTTTTCTGTCCATGCCGATTCAGTCTCCCTACCCGTTGATGGAGACGCATTGGGTTCCAGGGTAAATCAACATGAATGAGGGAATGACATGACTCTTGAAGATCAATGCCTTCACCGGCAGCTTCGGTGGAGACAAGAAAACGCACCTTACCAGAGTTGAATTTTTCTACCGCCTTTTCCCGAGGCTCTTTAATATTGACCTTTTTCCCGTTTTGCAGCACGACTTCCCTTGCCGCGTTATCACCATTGATAAAAGTTACACAGTTATCACCATATTCTTTAATAAGAGCTGACATCAACAGTGACTGTGTGGCTTTATATTCAGTAAAAAACAGAATATGGCGTCCAGAAAAACGAGTTTTGGTAATTTCAATAATTTCCCCTATCTTGGTTTCGTCCGTTACCTGTCGGGCCAGTTCCACCAGTTCCCGCAATCGAGGTTCTTCGTCTTCCATCAATCGGACCTCATCGCTTAGTCTGGCAATTTCTTCCTCCAACTTGCTCTGGTATTCAAAGTCGTAAAATTGATTGGCCCTGAGCATCTCCTCAAGTTTTTTCCTTGACTCATACATCTCTTTAAGCTTGTTCCTGCCGGTTTGCAATCGCTCCAGACGGCCTGTCAACGCACGTCGGATAGCTGCAACCGAGCTAGAGGCAAGTTTCTGCATGGATATGAGCACAAGCATAACTGCATTACCCGCAAAACCTGACAGAGAAGAGGCATAGGCCTTACCGGTGATGATGAATTCGGTCAATCTGTTATAAAACTGTTCCTCTTCTGGCGTATATTCATAGGTGATGGAATCTACCAGTGTTTTTTGGAATAATTTTTTTCCGTTGAGGTCCGTAACATTTTGTTTGTTATTTCGAATCATCACCTGACTTAAATAAGGTAATTGCTCAGCAAGTGATTTGGAAGGATCGAACAGGTCTGGCCTAAGCAGACTAAGCAGGGCAAGAAAACCGAAATTTTTGCCACGATGCGGAGTGCCGGTCAGGAATACCATGGATTCGACCAAATTTTCTTCGACTACTTTTTGCATGAGCTTATAGGCATGGGTTGGACCGCTACGTTCATCGGCATTGAGGTGATGGGCCTCATCCACCAAAATTAGATCCCAAGGTTTAGCTGACAGCAGCCGATCGTGTCGGCCCTTATGATCCTTGCGCAGGGTCTGTATAGAGGCTATGACCTGATTATGGGTATTCCAGTAGTCCGATTTGGGTGTATCTGACTCAGGAAAATACACTGACATGCGAATATCGAACATCTCACGTAGCCTGACCTGCCATTGCTCTGTAAGTGATGCCGGGCAAAGAATCAGCACCCTCTGAACTTTTTCACGTGAGATCAGAGGCCATAGGATTAGACCAGCCTCAACGGTTTTGCCAAGCCCCACATCATCAGCCACTAACCACCTGGCTGGCCACCGTTCAAGAACCCTGCGACAGACCCATAATTGGTGCGGAAGAAGGGATATCCGTGAGCAGGAAAAAACCCCCCAAGCATCGTTCACAGACTGTATTGCCTCAGCCTGTACCCTGGTAATCACCTCCAACGGACGGTGCCATTCAGGATTGCGTAGGGCTTGGCGGGGAGTGGACAACTTGTTCAGGGTAGATTTTTCACATTCCTGGATACCAGAATCGAAGCGGACAATAACACTGTCCCCATTATCCATGATAACCTGTCCAGGCCCATAGCTATCATGGTGGACATTGTCATTGGGTGCATAACTAATCTTGCTCATAATCATCACATTTCGAATAATGCTTGCTGCAATTCAAATTCATCTGCTATGAACTGAAATGGAATATCAAAACTCTTGTGAAAATCAGCCTGTTCTTCTCCCAGATAATGATATAGAAAACCATAAATCCGTTTTGATTGGTTCAAGTATGAGTTTTCGGTTTCAAGACCTTGGCATCCCATTTTGCTAAACAGGTTCCGTAC
>WFRY01000026.1 GCA_015486315.1 Desulfobulbaceae bacterium | reverse complement strand
TCTATGAATGTGAGCATGGCAGAAGAGAGTAGGATTACAGCTTTTCAATGAGTTCCACGCCTTTAGGGCGTTCATCATCCTTTACCTCAACCTCATAATCAGCAAAGGAGCGTGCCGGTCCTTCAGAGCCATCCTTGCGTCTTACCTCCACAAGTTCAAATAGTTTGTGTGCTGGGGCATTGCCGAGTTCGGAATTATGTTTGAAGATAAATAGTTTTTGGCTGCTCATTACTCCCCTGGCTGCAGACCTGTCGTGTTCAAACATATTGATTAAGGCATCCCAGAGAAGTTCAAGGTCAGCTTCACTAAAGCCGGTCTTTTCGGCCAGAGGAGCAGACACGAACCCTTTTGCCACGTATAACCCGTAAGGTATGATGTGCTTGCGGCCCATGGTTCGTTCCTTTTCCAGGTCCTTGATGTTGGTAACCGCCATTCGGGTTATGGAAACTTCCTGGGAGAATACAGGCTCAACGCTTGTAGCAAAGGCAAGCTGAACAGGGCCGCGCACCTGACCGCAGTTTACCTCTGTGGTCATAACCGCTCCGAAAGCGCGAATATCATAAAAATTGGTGCACATCCAGTCTGTTATCTTTTTTGCATCTTCGACATTTTTGGGTAATTTTTTCTTCGCTGGTTTCAGGTTCAATGCCTTGTATGCAAGCTGGTTGGTTTCATTCAGCACTGCTTTTTCCTGAATGTAAATATGGAAACCCGGCTCATCTCCCTTTGTCAGAGCGACATGATTACGTATCTTCCGCTTCAGACATACATCTGTCACCAGGCCGTGGCCTGTTTCCGGATCAATCCTTGGCATGTTACCCGCATCCGGATCTCCGTTTGGGTTACCATTTTCTACATCAAAGAGCAGAACAAATTCATAACGGTTTGCAATGGCGGTCATTGGTCACTTCTCCTCGTTCTTTTTGGTGAAAAAATCCTTGCGCTGGTGATAATAGCCTATCATGAACAGTCCCTGGTCCTCGGCGCTCAGTGTTTTTGGAAAATGGTCCAATTTGTCCATTATCTCCTGAATTTTCCTGTCATAGTTGTAAGCCCATGCTTTTTTCTCCGGGTCCTTGCGCAGTTTGGCAATATGGTTGGCGCTATTTTTCAAGAGAATATGAAAAACAAGGGCAGGAGTGGCCGATGCCGATCCCAGGTATTTGTCCTTAATGGTTGCTCCAGTGTTGGGTATGACATCCTCCTGTGCCTTTTCCAGCACGGCAAAAAGCCTGCCAAGCACATACGCCTGGTCTGTACGTTGTGTATCAAGAGTCATTGATACCTCCATTTTTTTATTTCGCACAAGGTAACCCTTGAGCAGAGCTGCACGGAAATAGTTTGGCTCTCCTTCCGCCCTGATACGTTCAAGCACTACCGGAAGCAGATTGTCAGGATATGGCGTACCGGAGAGCATGGCACGTGCCATGCCCCCTGCCAGAATAGGCAGAATATTTTCGCTTTTTCCAAGGGCTGCAGTATTAACAAGAAGCCTCCACAAAGATGGAAATTCAGGCTCATTACTGAATTGCCGGATAATTGCAATGTCCGCAAAATGGCACCCTATCCTTGCCAGCAGTCTGCCTATACTGTCATGTTCCCAATAACGAATGGAAAGACGGGCTGCATTAGGAGAAAGCCCCAAGAGGTAAAAGTGAACAGAAGGGTCCAGGCCAGGCACAATATCAACGACCTCCTCACCCTTTCGCAATGCCAGTAACAGGTCGCGTATTTTTAATGTGGTGCCCTGGTCATTAACAGGCTGAGAGGGAGATTCTTCTTCGACAGGTGTTTCAAACAGGTCGGCCAGAAACGACTCGGCAGGATTCTCACGTTCAGCCCAGAACACGAGGGTCATATCCCCTATGCGGACTTTTTGCCTGCTGTCCCTGTCAAGAAGGTAATTAAGTGCCGTGGTATATTCAAAAGTTGCCTTCTGACCAACCGGAGCATTGAAGGACTGTTTTTTGCCGTATGATTCAAAGGAGTCTTTGTTAAAAGCTACAAGCGATACACCTGATGACTGCCCTCCCTGTACACCCTTCAGGGCTGGATGCAGGCGGGCCAGTGGCTGTACAGTGCCTTCTATCAGGCATTGCCCCCTTACTTCATCTACTGAGGCTGCTCGGCATTTTTCCCAGGCTGCCTGTGCGGCTGGCCTGTCATGAATAAAACCAGCAACGCCATCCAGCCTAAAGACCAGGTTGGTGCCAACGATCTCCTCCCAATCGTCTCTTTCCTTTATTCTTTCCTGGTGATTTTCAAGTAAAAAATGTATTACCGCCTGAATGCCGGGGTCATCGCTGTCCGAACAGAATTTTATCGTTTGTTCAACAAATGCCTTGTGACAGCGTTCTATTCGTTCAGGCTTTCCCTTATTATCCATGCCCAGGACATAAGCCGTATTATCCCACAAAAAGTTTGGCTTCACACCACTTGATCGTTTCACAGGGGCAGGCACGGTAAGCTTTCTGGGCTGTTTTTTCTTTCCTTTCTGAATGCGCAAATCTTCTACATCCACCAGGCTTCCATTTTTCCCAAGGACCAATGAAAAAGATATATTTTCGCGGCTTGTGCCCTCAAGTGGAATATCCACATTCTGGTCTTCTGTCAAACGGCGATAATAATTGCGCAATGCCTGAAGTATCATGCCCGCACCTCCAGGGAATCAGGCCGTGGAGGTTTTATGATACCATCTTTCATAACTGCCCGAAAAAACAGGGGCGTCATGTTGTTGGAAAAATCAACATCCAGCAACATGAATCCCAAGTCTTTTTCCTCTCCGGCATAACACGAATGCGGAGGCTCTCCTTCAATCAGTTCAAATGATGCAGGAAATTCCCTGCATCCCAGGTAGGGATGGTGAAAGTATTGCCCCCTGCTTGCCCTGCGCTGAAAAATAGAAAGATGTTTTCCCTCGTTATCCTCAGCCCCTCCATCTCCTGTCAGTTCAAAATGGGCCCTGATCACATATTCCACGTTCCTGAGAACAGTAGCAGCCCTCTGCTGACGGTTATCACCGGCATCAACCAGATAAAACAGCGGTTTTCCTGTCTTTATTATGGTTGTAGGATTTGGCTTAGGAATTTTACCAGCCACTTCGTTTCTGCGGATATTATCAAAACGTATGGGGCGAATAATATGGATCTCGTCTATGTACCACCGGATTGCCGGTTTCCAGTGGATGGCCTCAAGTATTCCTCGCGCTGCCGATGGAGTCATAACATCATATGATACACGCTCAACCTTCATCTCAGGACGGGTAAAGCAGGCATAGTCTCCCCAGACTCGTAACTGTATTCCATAGGACATATATTACTCCTGTTGCTGCCAAGGTAATGAAAATTGAGGACTGTAAAAAACGGCTGTTCCCGTTTGGACACAGATTAAACCATCAATGCCTCAAAATCCCATGAGTCGGCGTTGTCAGTACACAATCCCGTATGCTCATCATATGTATTTCTGTTCAACAGTACAGGAAATTTTTCATTTATGATCTCTACACTTCCACCCTGTCGGAGAATATTCAACTCCCTCTGACGTACCTGGACAGTGTAAGGTTGCAAGGCACGCATTATTGAACGAGTATATTCAGCATACCGGATTGCTTCAATCAATGGTTCGGTTTCCGGCTCAATAGCCACTATCACACTGGTGGTATCTTCTTCGATAAATCTAAAATTTTGCGCAACTTCACGGAACGGAAATACAAGGTCACTGTCCAGTGGAATGGGGTTCAGCATCTGCATGATTTTATTTCTGTCCAACTCTTCAATGTCATAAAGCAGCTCAAAATAACGCCTCATCATTTCATTGCCTACCGGGTCTTTTCCAGGCAGGCTTCTAAGTGCTTCAAGACCCCTTGAAATACAACGCTTCAACCAGGGCATGGATGGCATTTTGTCTGACTCAAACACAAATACCTGGCCAAGTCTGCCCTGTTCATTTAACTTTCCTTCCCTGTTGCACCTGCCCGCTGCCTGGGCAATGGAATCCAGGCCTGCCATAGCCCGAAAAACCACTGGAAAATCAAGATCCACACCGGCCTCTACCAGCGACGTTGAAACTACCCTGCACGGTTTGTCTGCGTGGAGCCTTTCCTTGATTTCACGCAGCACTCTCTGCCTGTGAAGAGGATACATGTTTGTTGAAAGATGAAATATATGCTTTCCATCTAAATTCCTGAAAACCGTTTGTGCCTGTTTCTTCGTGGAAACAATGCACAGCGCCCTGCTTTCTTTTTCTACCAGTGAAGCCAGCTCCTGGTCTGTTTTTTTGCCTATAAAATTGATCCTTGTTCTTGCCAGTTCCCTGAACAACCTGTCGGTATTACGTACTATCTCCTTAATTTCCAGCAGAGCTTCGGTACGCAGGGAACTGGCATCATCAAGGGCAGGTTGCGTTGCAGTACACATGATCACACTGCAACCGTAATTCCTTACAAGCTCACGAAGAACAGCCAGGCATGGCTTGAGATAGCCGGTTGGAATTGCCTGTGCTTCGTCCAGTATTATTACACTGCCAGCGATACTGTGAAGTTTGCGGCACTTGGATGTCCTGTTGCTGAACAAGGATTCAAAAAACTGGACATTGGTGGTTACAACAATGGGCAGATCCCAGTTTTCGCTCGCCAGCCGGTATCTTTCTATGTATTCCCCACCCTGCTCACTCTCTTTGAAGTTGCTGTGATGTTCAAGGACCATATCCTTGCCGAATATTTCCTTGAATATTCCGGCGTTTTGCTCAATTATTGATGTGAAAGGAATGGCATATATGATTCGCTCCATGCCGTTATGCCTGGCATGATTCAGAGCAAAGGCCATGGAAGACAGCGTCTTGCCACCTCCTGTGGGAACAGTCAGGGAAAAAATCTGCCTGGGCGACGATGCCTCTCTAACGCAATCATGGAAGACCTCTCTGCGAAGCCTGTTCACTCTGCTGGGGTTTGCTTTTTTCGTGATACAGTGCATGTAGGCATCAAATATTTCCAGCAACCGGGCAAGCAATCCTCTATTATGCCCCTTTGGCCTTATTTCAGCCCTTTCAGGAGAGCAAAACCGTTCAGTATCAAGGAAGTCAGCATCCACAAGGCATGAAAAGATCATCCGTGTAAACATGGAAATAGAAAAACCTGCCGAATCTCTTGCCATTGAGAATGGAAGGTTAAGATCGTGGCAACATTCAGGCAGTGACATTACGGTTGCTGATTCCGGCAGTTTTGCTTTATTAAGCCGGAAGTGCAGTTGTCCCTTCTGCTCTCCACCGTCAGGAAGACCTCCATGATGTCCGGCAATGATATATGCCAGCAAAATACCGAGACGCCCACATTGATTTAGCGCCTGAAGTGCACCGAAAGTCGCGTGATCGACCCTGATATTCGCACCATCAAGCCGACGCTGGAACTTCTCTGAAGCCTTACCCAAATCATGCAAAATGCCGGAACATCGCCCCCATTCTTCAGCACCAAAAGATCTCGCAAACTCCGCCGCCTTTTTGGCCACGTTTTTCAGGTGTTCTTCCAGCGGCTGCCACTCCTTGGGCGGCCTGCCTTCCAGGCTGTGGGCGTAATATTTTTTATTCATATTGCTGTCATATTCCCGGCTCTGCTCCAACCTTCTCCCACTCCATCCTGGAGAT
>WFRY01000025.1 GCA_015486315.1 Desulfobulbaceae bacterium | reverse complement strand
AGTCTTGGCGTTCATAATTTCAAGAGCGCGACGTTTGCTGGCACGGCTGTGATTCATATACTCAAACTCCAGGCCGCACTCATCGCGAACGTTATCCATCAAGCGTGTAAGAACACGCACCCCATCCCACAGCAAATCGGAATCATAAGGATTGTGAATATTAGACTCTACAACTGTACAGTCCACTCGAACCTCACGGCCTTTCTCTATGGCGTTTACCTCTGCATGCGCAATCAGAATCCGGTTAATATCTTCCCATGTTTTCGGAGTGATTGCCTTTATGTTCCGGTTCAGCGCGGATTTTTTGTAGGAATCCTGAAAGCGAAATCTGCAGAACCAGTGATATGTGATGGAGTCTTGGAGGTAAAATTCCAGTTCTTCGTAACTACATTCCAGTATCTGCTTGACAAGAGCTGTTCTGAGTACCTGCTCTGCTGTCATGCCTTGGGCTCCTGTGTTTGACTCCCCCTTGGAGATATCTTGTAGCACAAGATCGTATATGCTACGATTTTGATCCAGGATTTTACTGATCTCTGACATTTCTTTAGCTTTTGGGTGGTCGGGTGTTGGCTGGCAAAGGGGAAGTTGTTTTTTGTGGCTTTTTCGCATGTCTGTCATCTCATTTGATCTGTTTTTCTCTGTAAATACCAATAGTTACTACGTTTCAAAGTAACAGATTACGTGAAAAAGTCCAGCCTTTTGTTGCCAATTTCGGCAATTAAATCAATAGGATATTGGCCCATGGATGGACACTATACTAAGGAGCCGTCCAAAGTAATAGGAGATTGACTATGACAAAATTACTCGATAAAGCATTTGAAAAGGCATCGAAGTTACCAGAATTGGAACAAAACGCTATAGCCCGCTGGTTGATTGATGAAATTGTATCTGAAAAAAAATGGGAGAAATCATTTGCTGAATCAGAAGATATATTAGATAAACTGGCAGAGAAGGCTCTTTTGGAGTACGCAGAAGGCAAGACAAAACCATTTGATGCCAGTCAGCTGTGATATCCCATACCACGGAACGTTTCCGTAAAATCCTGGCTCAACTACCAAAGGAGATCCAAAAACAAGCGAAAGAAGCTTATCTCCAGTTTGAAAAAGATCCTCATTACCCGAGCCTGCGTTTTAAGCGGGTTCATTCCAAGCGGCCCATTTATGCAGTCCGCATATCAAGAGACTATCGCGCACTGGGTGTCCAGCAAAACAACGAAATGATCTGGTTTTGGATGGGATCGCATTCGGACTATGACAAGATATTGAAGAAAATGAAAAGGGCCTAATCGGGTAAGAGGCATTCTTTCTCGCCGCTCCCCTACTCTCTTTCCTCCGGGATCTCCCGGATGATGGCGGCCTTGTACGGCCTTCCCTGGGGGCTTGCACTTTGAGTTTCCTGTGAAGCTTTTAAGGCATTTCCAGGGTAAGCCGCTTCATGGAGACCGTTTTATTTTTGTTGGCCGCCTTTTTCCGTGGCTCCGCCGACTTCCAGGACTTGTTGACCGTCTCCTACCCGGCGCTCGTTACCCACTCCTCTGCATCCCTATGGCATTTTCATGCCCTTGGGCAGTTTGAAAGGCATATGCATTCCACCACCGCCCTGTCTTTCCGATGATTTACCGGCTGCCGGCATCTGCTCTCCATTCATGGCCATCATCAGCGCCATGATATTATCTCCAACCTTTTTATATCCCGGGGGAATCTCAAATACCCTGGCCGGAGGTTTTCCTTCTTTGATGTTCCGCAGTTCGGTCACCGTACCGTCCTGGTTGCGGGTGCGGATGGGCATATCGAATTTGTCAGAAATCCATACCGTACGATGCGTGGTGATCTGCCTGCCCATTATGTTCACCTTGCTTGTGACGTCCTTCTTTGTACAGCGGTAACCATTCACGGTTTCCTTTCCGAGAATCTTCGCGTTTTCAGACATGCCTTTGGTCTTCTGCTCCCATTTCTTTTTATCCAGGGGCATTTGCACGTAGATTTTCTTGTCTGGGTTGAGTGCCCAGAGTTGCTGTTTATCACGTCTGTAAATCATTACCAGCTTCCCGCCGTTGTTTGCCCCCATATTCATGTCCGAGCGCATCTTGTCGCGGTCGAAATACACTTTGCCCTCCGATTTGATCTGTCCGTCTGCCCCTAACACCACGTTGTCGGCCGTAAATTCCTGCACCTTGGCGCAAAACGCACCACCAGCATCCGTCAGTACCAGGAACATCACCGCCATTGCCGCCAGCCACCATGTTTTCTGGGTCGCCACCATCATTCTTTGCCTCCCTGCCTGTTTTGAGATCGGTTTCCAAATCAGAGTCCATCCGGACAGATGATAAGAAATTGCTTTT
>WFRY01000024.1 GCA_015486315.1 Desulfobulbaceae bacterium | reverse complement strand
TCACCTGATCATTGAAACTCTTGACGGTAATCTCTCTTCCGGCATGCGTCAGCTTAATGGCGTTTATACCCAGGTCTTTAATCGTGCGCACGGGAGTGTCGGCCATCTTTTTCAAGGTCGCTATAAATCAATTCTTGTTGATAAAGAAAGGTATCTCCTGGAGTTAAGCAGGTATATTGTTCTTAATCCTGTAAGGGCAGGTATGGTTGCAAATGCTGCCGATTGGCCGTGGTCGAGTTTTCGGGCCGTTGTCGGGCTGGCACCTTTGCAGCAGTGGCTGCAGATTGATATGGTACTGGCCTGTTTTGCTGCTGATCGTGCAAAGGCCCGGTTACAATTTGTGGATTTTGTGCAGGCTGGTACGGGGGATCGCTCTCCACTGGATAGTGTTGTTAATCAGATGTTTCTTGGTGACGAAACATTTGTAACCGCACAGCAGGCAATAAGCGATGCAGACGATGAACCAGGAGAAATTCCTCAATATTATCGACAGAGTGCTCAGAGGCCAATCAGTTATTTTGCCGAAAAATTAGAAGACCCGCACCGGGCTATGGCAGCTGCGTATCAGTCTGGTCAACATTCCATGAGAGAAATTGGTGGTTATTTCGGTGTTCATTACTCCACAGTGAGCCGCGCAGTGAAGAGATTTTCTGATTAAACAGGCTGCAAATAGGGAAAATACGTTCATGCAAGACCTGACCCCATCATTGACCCCATCATGAAGATCAGGTTGACAATTATTGTTGGTAGCCTGCTGCTGGCGGGCATGCTGCTGGTGAATTTTGTCCTGATCATGTTCTGGCAGCGGGATGCATTGCAGCGAGAGATTGAACGGGATCAGGTTGTTCTTGCCAGGGTAGTTGACCGGATTCCTGCTGGTACTTTTGCTTTAGATGCTGTTTCCCCGGACTCTTTTCTTTTTACAGATTTCTATCCTCATGGAGAAACGGGTCTAATTCTGCTGTCTACCGGGAATGATCATTTAGCGGCCTCGATCCCTTCCAACTCGTTTACCTCACCGCTGGTTTCAGCGCTTACAGAAGTTATGCATACCGCTGATCCTGTGGTTCATTCTTCAGGAACATTTCTTGAACGTATCAGTTCTCGCAGTCGAGTTCTTGTGAGCGCGCGACCGATTGTCCGCCAGGGCCGGGTCATTGGTGCTGTCGGCATCAGCCGTTCTCTGGAATCGATGTATCAGGCGCTATGGCGGGTAGAGAAAATTGTACTCGTCTATATACTGATAAACCTTTTGATACTCAGCGTGATTGGTTTTTTCAGGATGCGAAAGGTTGTTGTTCAGCCCATTGAACGTCTGGTTCGTCTGGCCGACCAGTATCATGATGATGAAACAATGTTGTTCGCTGCCGAAAGCCCGGCTGGGGAGTTTGGGCAACTTGCCGCCAGTCTGAACAGTATGCTGGTACGAATAGAGCAGGACCGGCAATCGCTGGAAAAAACCGTTGCAGATCTGGAAACCGCAAACCGGAAACTGAAAACCCACCAGCAGGAAATGATCCGCACGGAAAAGCTGGCATCCGTGGGCAGGATGGCGGCCGGGCTGGCCCATGAAATAGGGAATCCTCTGGGTGTGGTGCAGGGGTATCTCGGTCTGCTCGCAGGAGCTGCCGGCCAAAGTGAAGAGCACCGTGATTTTATCAAACGGGCAGAGCAGGAACTGCAGCGGGTCAATGCGCTTATTCGGCAGATGCTCGATTTTGCCAGGGTGTCAAAAGGGGAGCCGGAAACGTTTTCGCTGCATGAGCTGCTGCAGGCAATCGTGGAGATGGTACAGGTGCAGCCGGTGTTTGCTGAAATTGGGTTGGAATGCCGATTAGGGGCAGAGCGGGATATGGTATATGCAGACCGGGACCGGCTGCACCAGGTTTTTGTCAACTGTCTGCTCAACAGCGTTGATGCCGTCATTGCAGCAGGCCGCGCCGGTGATGGACGTATCACCTTGTCTACGGAGCTGTGCGGGCCGTCGTCGGAAAGCGGCCGGGCTGATTTTCTGCGTATTCAGATCAGTGATAACGGTATTGGCATAGCCGGCGAGCAGCAGGCGGTTATCTTTGATCCCTTCTATACTACCAAAGAGCCGGGTAAGGGAACCGGGCTTGGTTTGTCTGTTTCCCTTGCCATTGTCGAGTCCATGGGCGGCAGGATGGAGATGGAAAGTAAAGAGGGGCAAGGTAGCGTGCTGTCTGTTTTTCTGCCAATAACAGCAAGACAGCTTGCCCCTGACCATGATGATGACTATAGTCATATTAAATGATAATGAATGAGGGGGAAAGCATGCAAACAATCAAAGCGTCTGAGTTCAAAGCAAAATGCCTCCATTTAATGGATGAGGTCAGTCAGACGGGACAGGAAATCGTTATAACTAAAAATGGTAAACCTGTCTCTATTCTGAAGGCATATCACTCGATACCGGAAACACTTTTTGGCATGCATGCAGGAAAGGTTCGAAGTAAGGATGATTTAATTGCCCCGCTGGATACTGAGTGGGATGCCGAAAATGTTACTTCTTGATACGCACGTTCTCGTTTGGCTGGATGAAGGAAACCGCAAGCTGGGGGGAAATGCTTTACCGGCAATCAATAAGGCGCTGGCAGACGGACAACTTGGTGTGGCTTCCATCAGCTTTTGGGAGATTGCCGTGCTTGTCGAAAAAGAACGACTTGATATTCAGATAGAACTTGATATCTGGCGTTTTGAATTGTTGCAAACCGGTCTGCAGGAGATCCCTCTGCATGGTTCTACCGCTCTCCGTGCCGGTCAACTGGAGGCGTTTCATGGTGATCCGGCTGATCGTATGATTGTTGCCACGGCCCTTGAAAATTCCGCTACACTTATGACTGCTGATAGAAAAATTTTAGGATGGGATGGGCTTCACCAAAAAGTTGATGCCGGTGTCTAACCATACCCAGGTCATTTGGGGTCAGGTCTTGCATCGTGCACATTTTAAATGTGCACGATGCAAGACCTGACCCCAAATGACCTCCAACCTGACATAATTCGTAATGCCTGAACCTGATAAAAAAGTCCTGATTATTGATGATGAAGACAATATGCGTCACATGTTGTCTGCACTGCTTACAGGGCAGAATTATAGTGTGAAAACGGCTGGAGACGGTATGGCCGGTCTCAAGCTTTTGCAGAAGCAGGAATTTGATTTTGTCCTCTGTGATATCAAAATGCCGAACATGGACGGCATGTCTTTTTTGAAAGCCGCAGCATCTGCCGGTCATTCTGCCACTATTATCATGATGTCTGCTTTTGGTACGGTTGATACCGCCCTTGAGGCCATGAAAAACGGTGCCTATGATTATATATCAAAACCGTTTAAGGCCGATGAAATTGTCCTGGTGCTTAAAAAAGCCGCGGAGCGGGAACGGCTACGACAGGAAAATATTCTGCTTAAAAAAAGAATTGCCGGGCTTGAAGGCTCACTTGGCCTTGGCACAATGATCGGCAAGAGCAAGGTTATGCAGGAGGTGTTCCTGCTTGCCGACAGGGTAGCCGGGCATACGACAACGGTTTTGATCACCGGCGAGTCGGGAACCGGCAAGGAACTTGTTGCCCGGGGTATACACAATAACAGTCCAAGAGCGGCCAAACCTTTTGTTGCCATCAACTGCGGCAGTATTCCGGAAAATCTCATTGAAAGTGAATTTTTTGGTTATGTCCGCGGTGCCTTTACCGGTGCTGATAGAGATAAAAAGGGACTGTTTGAGGAAGCGAATAGAGGGACTCTGTTTCTTGATGAAATCGGGGAGTTGCCCCTTTCCATGCAGGTTAAGCTGCTGCGGGTTCTGCAGGAACATGAGATCAGACGGGTTGGTTCGGCCAAAAATAATAAAGTCGATGTCCGTATTGTAGCGGCCACTGCTAAAACATTGGCCGAGGAAGTTCAGGCAGGGCGGTTCAGAGAAGATCTTTTTTACCGACTGAATGTTATTAATGTACACATTCCACCGTTACGGGAGCGGGCCGGTGATATTCCCCTGCTCTGCGATTTTTTTGTTGAGAAGTTTGCCGCCCAGATGGATTCTGCAAGAGTACAGGGGGTGTCGCCGGCTGCAGTGAAGCTGTTGATGCGCCATCCCTGGCCGGGCAATGTCCGTGAACTGGAAAATGTAATTGAACGGGCCGTTATCCTGGCTGATAAAAATGTTATTCTGCCGGAAAATCTTCCGGATAAACTGGGGGGGCAAAAACATGACCGCCGCCTGGATGATATTCTGGGCACTTTGTCAATCAAGAAAGGACGCAAAATGCTCGAACAGCGCCTTATCTCACGAGCCCTTGAATCCACAGGCGGCAACAAGAGCAGGGCTGCCGAACTCCTTGAGATCAGCTACCCCTCCCTGCTCAGCAAGATCAAGGAGTATGGGTTGTGAGAGATACTCATTGGAATATGCAACCAGATAAAGACAAGGCGATAATGCTTGCCCGTCGGCAATTGT
>WFRY01000023.1 GCA_015486315.1 Desulfobulbaceae bacterium | reverse complement strand
TTTTGCCATCCTGCCGCCTTTAACCCTGATTATTATGGTGCTTGGTTCCATCTTTGCGGGTATCGCCACTCCAACGGAATCCGCTTCGGTGGGGGCGCTGGGGGCCATGGTCCTGGCTGCAATGTACCGAAAATTGAGCTGGCAAATCGTTATGGATTCCTGCCTGGAGACGGTCAAGATTACAGCCATGGTCTTTGCCATCCTCATTGGTGCAACGGCCTTTTCCATGGTTTTTGTCTATACCGGAGCCGATGGCATTGTAGAGCAGTTTATGATGGGACTCCCCGGTGAGAAATGGGGTTTTCTGATTTTGTCCATGCTGGCGATTATGCTTCTTGGATTTTTTATTGATTTTATCGAGATATCCTATATCGTAGTTCCTATTCTTCTGCCCATTGCCGACAGCATCGGTATAAACCCCATGTGGTTTGCCATTCTAATTGCCATGAACCTGCAAACTTCGTTTCTGACTCCGCCGTTTGGCTTTTCACTGTTTTATCTCAAGGGGGTCTGTCCACCGGAAGTCCGGACCGTTGATATCTACAGAGGAGTTATGCCTTTTATTATTATTCAGATTATGGTGCTGGCATCCATCGTGATTTTTCCACATCTGTATGGATTATAGGTAAGCGCTCCATGAACACCCTGCTGCACGCGCTCAAGTCCCCAGATATACAGGGGTATTATCGGGAGCCTTGATCACGCACAGCAGGGTGTTCATGAAACGCTTACATTCCGAGGTATTATCATGTCAAGAGTGTGGTTAATGAAGTGCTTACGATTATAGCCTGTAGAGCTATATACGGCAGTGGAGTTCATTAGACTGATCAACAGGAGGAGGGCGCAAAGTGGGGATGAAAAAACTGGTTCTATATCTGGAACTCGGCTCTCTCTGCTTTGGACTGGTCGTTTTGCTCCTGTCCTCCATCAACAGAACAGAGACTGCAGTGCAGACATTACCCAGGCAGCTGGAGGTAGCTGTCGGCGAGGTAACGCCTGACAATGTTGTTCCACCGGTTGCAGCTGAAGAGGATGCTGTTCGGGAACCTGAGGAGAATGTCGGTCCTACCCTTGTGACGCTGCAACCGGCGGGCAGGAAGGTGCGTCCCGGAACAAAAAAGAAGGACCTTCCGGCTGCATCCCTGCCGGTTGATCGGAAAGATAATGCAGATCAGGCACAACTCTGGGAGCGGCAGCCGTGGACCGGGGATCTGGACGGGATGCGTAAGCGGCGGACCATTCGGGTTCTGGTCCCCTTTTCCCGCACCTTTTTCTTTCTTGATCAGGGCCGTAAACGCGGCTTAACCTATGATGCCGTGATGGAGTATGAGAAGTTTTTGAACCGGAAGGTAAAGAACAAACATTTAGGGATGCATATTGTTGTTATACCCACCCCGCGTAATCGACTTTTTACAGATCTGGTGGCAGGTTTTGGTGACATTGCCGCCGGAAATCTGACCATAACACCCAAACGGAAGAAACTGGTTGATTTTTCCGATCCTTCGCTGACCAATGTCCGGGAAATTATTGTCACCGGTCCCGGTGCACCTCGGATTAAATCTATTTTTGATCTATCCGGCATGGAGATAGTTGTCAGAAAATCAAGCAGTTATTACGAAAGCCTGCTGTCGCTCAATAAGACCTTGTCGTCCATCGGTAAAAAACCAGTATCCATCATGATTGCCGATGAATATCTGGAAGATGAGGATTTACTGGAAATGGTCAATGCCGGTCTAATTCCCATGATCATCATTGACAGCCATAAAGGGGAATTCTGGGCCAAGGTATTTAAGCATATAACGCTTCATCACAATCTGCGTTTACGGACTGGTGGTGAGATAGCCTGGGCTGTTCGTAAGAACAGTCCGCTCCTGAAAAAAAGTATTAACAGTTTTGTCAAGAGGGCAAAGAAGGGAACCCTGACCGGTAATATCCTCTTTCAGCGCTACCTGGAAAACACAAAATATATCCGGAGCTTTTCCGCAGACTCCATGAAGCGGTATAACCGTACCCTGGATCTGTTTAAGAAATATGGCCGTAAGTATGATTTTCCTTATCTGCTGCTCACCGCACTGGCCTATCAGGAATCAGGCCTGAATCAGAAAAAGCGCAGTAACGCCGGGGCAATTGGCATCATGCAGGTTTTGCCCTCCACTGCGTCGGATCGTAATGTTAATATCAAACATATTAACAGGATTGAAAATAACATCCATGCCGGTACCCGCTACCTTCGTTTTATGGCTGACCGGTATTTTGCCGATCCTGCCCTGACGCCTTTGAATCGTGATCTTTTTACCGTTGCCTCCTATAATGCCGGTCCGGCACGGGTGGCAAAACTGCGCAAAGAGGCTGTCCGGCGCGGGTATGACGGCAATGTCTGGTTTAACAATGTAGAGGTGGTGGCTGCGGCACGAATCGGCCGGGAGACTGTTCAGTATGTCCGTAATATATATAAATATTATGTAGCTTATGAATATATCATGAAAAAACAGAAGATGAAAAAAGTAGGTACTGCTATTCTCAAGTCCCACTATGAAAGTCAATGACGGCCGGCACTTGAATTTTGTCGGCCCTGTATTTTTCCTGTATTCTCTAATTTTTATTCCCACGTCACACGTCTATGACCTCCAGTGATCGCTCTATCCTGACTGTTACCTGTTACGGTCATTTTCTGAGCCATTTTAACATGCTCGTCTTTCCGGCCATTCTCCTGCCGCTTTCGGCGCGACTGGGGCTTGATATGGCAGCCACCCTGGACCTGGCGTTCTGGATGTATCTACTCTTTGGTCTGACTGCTCTGCCCTGGGGGATACTGGCCGACAGGTTTGGTCCCCGCCCCCTGCTGGTTCTGTTTTATCTCGGCGCCGGGGCCTGCGGCATTTCCGCGGCCATGCTGGTAGATTCCCCCCTGGGTCTTAAGCTTTCACTGGCCGGTATTGGTCTGTTTTCCGGGATATATCATCCTGCAGGCCTGGGGTGGATTGCCTGCTGTGTCACGCGGACTTCCAGGGGGATGGCCTATAACGGCATGTTCGGCAATCTCGGTCTTGCCATGGGGCCGTTGCTCGCCGGTCTGCTGAACTGGTTGTGGGGGGCATCGGCTGTGTATATCTGTCTTGCGCTGCTTAATTTTGCCGGCCTTGTTTTTCTCCGGCAGGTGAACAGCGAGAGTTGTACCGCTGCCCGGAAACCGACAGCCGGAGAAAATGGTGCCTCCTGGAAAGGTTTTGCAGTTCTGCTGGTCTGCATGATGCTTGGAGGAATTGTGTATCGGGGGGCAACTGTTACCCTGCCGGCCCTGTTTGAACTCAATGGTGCCGGGATTTTTACAGCTATCAGTAATTTTTTTAAAGGTGCTGAAATTTCAAGTAATGTAGTGGCCACCGCCATTACCTCGGGTCTGTATCTTATAGGTATGGCCGGCCAGTATGCAGGCGGCAGGGCAGGGGAGCGCTTTGATCTCCGGCGCAGTTACCTGTTCTTTCACCTGATGACTATACCGCCCGCCTTTCTTATCGGTATTGCAAACGATGTTCCCCTTGTTCTGCTTGCTACGGTGCATTCCTTTTTTCTGTTAGGTATGCAGCCGGTGGAAAATACCCTGGTGGCTCGTCTGACCCCGCCTTCCCTGCGCAGTTCAGCCTACGGTATGAAATTTGTCCTTACCTTTGGAGTGGGAGCTCTTGCTGTTAAAATTATTAAGATTGTAGAGGATTCCCTGGGGGTTGGGGCTGTTTTTCCATCACTGGGCATTGTCTCGCTTGCACTTGTTGCCGCAATCGGGGTATTAATAGCCCTTACGCCGCGAATGCGCTCTTGAGCGAATCCTTATTTGCCGGAAATGACAGGGAGAATGTGGATGATAAAAAAAATAATTGGACCACTGTCTATCGTGCTGTTTGTGTTGACATCGGTGGTAACTGTTGGGGCTGCAGCCGCTGAGATACGATTTGTTCGTCCCAGTGTTGAGGTCCCGGTCAGGACAGGGCAGGGAACGAATTACAAGATTATCAAGCTGGTCAGGGATGGTGACCGGGTTGAACTGCTGAAAGAAGAAGATGCCTGGGCCAGAGTCAGGATAGGGGAAAAGACCGAGGGGTGGATGCCTAAACGTTTTTTAAGCAGTGAACCTCCCCCTGTCAAGCTCGTGCAGATACTACGTGCGGATAATGAGCAACTCAAAAAAAAGAATGCTGAACTGAGTGGTGAAGTAACGGATCTCAAGGGGATGCAGACCAGTACCAGCACTGAGCTTTCGACCTGTATTACCCAACGGGATACAATACAGAATCAATATCAGTCTCTGGAGGCGGATACTGCCGATGTGATTGCCATAAAAAATAAAATGGTTGCAGCTGAAAAAGAATTAACAGAAGTACGGGCAACGCTTATCACAGTAGAGCAGCAGAACAGTGACTTGAAACGTAAGACAGCGCTGACCTGGTTTCTGGCTGGGGGCGGAGTACTGCTGCTTGGCTGGCTTATCGGTATGTTTACCGGGAAATCCAGGAGAAGAAGGCCGTCGCTTCTATAAAAAAGTTGTAACAAGGTCCATACTATGGAAAAAATACGCGCAACAACTATTCTGGCAATTCGCCATAAGGGTGAAGTCGTTATGGCAGGCGACGGACAGGTGTCGCTGGGCCAGACCATAATTAAACACCGGGCACGCAAGGTACGCAGGCTGTACCACGATAAGGTCATTACCGGTTTTGCCGGTTCAACAGCCGATGCCTTTACCCTTTTTGACCGCTTGGAACAGAAGCTTGAACAGTTCAACGGTAACCTGATGCGGGCCTCGGTCGAGCTTGCCAAGGATTGGCGTACCGACAAGATGCTGCGTCGTCTGGAGGCCATGATGATTGCTGTTGATAAAAAAAGCTCCCTGCTGCTCTCCGGCAGCGGCGATGTAATAGAATCGGATGACGGGATCCTGGCCATTGGCTCCGGTGGTTCTTTTGCCCAGGCCGCAGCCATGGCCCTGGTACATCATTCCGACCTTGATGCGGAAACTATCGTTCGCGAGGCCATGAACATTGCCGCATCCATCTGTGTGTATACAAATCATAATTTTGTTGTAGAAAAGGTGTGATTTTGTGGCAACTCATTGTCTTGCCGTAACTCTTCAGGTAGTAGAAAAACATTGGCAATACCACTAATCTGTACCCCCCATAACTCTATAGAATGAAGATATGAACGAAATAAACTCCCTGACGCCCCGGCAGACAGTGGAAAAACTTGATCAGTATATTATAGGTCAGGATGATGCGAAACGTTCTGTTGCCATTGCCCTGCGCAATCGCTGGCGCAGGCAGCAGGTACCTCCTCCCCTGCGTGAGGAGATTGCGCCGAAAAATATCATTATGATCGGCCCCACCGGCGTAGGCAAGACCGAAATAGCCCGCAGGCTGGCCCACCTTGCAGAGTCTCCGTTTCTGAAGGTTGAGGCCTCCAAGTTCACCGAGGTGGGATATGTGGGGCGTGATGTTGAGTCCATGATTCGTGACCTGCTGCAACTGGCCATAAATATGGTTGCTAAAGAGGAGGAAAACGGTGTTACCGGCACGGCTGAACAGGCGGCGGAAGAACGTCTGCTTGATCTTCTCCTGCCGCCGGTGCCGACTCACAAGCCATCCGGCAGTGTGAGTCACGGGGATGGTAAAGTGATATCGCTTGCATACAATGATGTTTTCGGCAGTGATGCTGCATCAATAGATTCCCATGAATCAGCAGGGCAGACTCGGGAAAAATTTCGTAAAATGCTGCATAGCGGTGAGCTTGACGAGAGAATGGTTGAACTGGCTGTTTCCTCTGCCCATCCCCAGGGGCCGATGGTGGAGGTCTTTTCTTCTTCGGGAATGGAAGATATGCAGTCTTCGCTTAAGGACGCCTTTTCCAAGATGTTTCCCGGTGAAAAACAGACCCGTAAGGTTCCGGTTCCGGAAGCATTGGAAATTTTGAAAAAGGAAGAGGCGCAGCGTCTGGTGGATACCGAGAGTGTCACGGAAAAAGCCATTCGCAGGACAGAGCAGTCCGGAATTATTTTTCTTGATGAGATCGATAAGATCGCCTCCAGAGGAGGGGCCGGATCCGGTTCGCCCGATGTGTCGAGAGAGGGGGTACAGCGGGACCTGCTGCCCATTGTTGAAGGATCAACAGTGACGACCAAGTATGGACCGGTGCGAACTGATCATATCCTCTTTATAGCCTCGGGCGCATTTCATCTCAACAAACCGTCCGACCTTGTACCTGAGCTGCAGGGCAGATTCCCTATCCGGGTAAACCTGCATGCTCTGGGCGAGGAAGATTTTTTCCGGATTCTTACCGAACCGCAGAATGCCCTGGTCAAACAGTATACGGCGCTGATGGAAACCGAAGGAATTGCGCTTACCTTTGCAGAAGAAGCCATTCGGGAAATGGCAAAGATTGCCGTTGAGGTAAACCGAAAAACAGAGGATATCGGTGCCCGACGACTGCATACCGTGATGGAACGGGTCCTTGATGAGTTGTCTTTTGATGCCTCGGAGCGTGACCGGCAACCCTTTACCGTTACCCCGGAGTATGTGCGAAGTCAGTTGTCGGAGATCTCGAACAACGAAGATTTGAGCCGCTATATTCTTTAGGGGCTCTCTCTTCCGCAGCGTATGGCTGAAACCTCAAGACTGCAATTTTTGCTGGAGCAGGCTTGTAGCCTAGTCCTTATGTTTATCACAAACTTGTCATATGCACAGCAGCCCATCGAAACCGCTTAACCTGTTATAAACCCATGGTTCAATCTACAAGATTGAACCAGCTGAAGACGCCTGCGGATTTTTTCAATCACAACGGCCGGATACAACCAACAACCGTAACTTTTCAATAAGTAGTGACAAGTTGCTGTATCTTACTGTATGGATCGAAGTCTACGCTATCTCCAGCTAACAACATGCCGGGATGACGGAGCTATTTGCAATTACGATCGTCATCCCCGAATGTAGTTATCGGGGATCCAAGCGTTTTACCACCACTTATTGAGAAGTTACCCACAACCAAGCGAATTATCAGTCATGCCGGTTACTTATTCTTTCTCCAGTTTGGATGGGTGATGCCGAATTTATTGATCTTGTAGTTCAATGCACGGGGAGAAATGCCGAGTTGTTTGGCTGAATTTTTCTGGACCCAGAGATTTTCTTCCAGCGCTCGCAGGATAAGTTCTTTTTCCTGGGTTTCCAGCGGTTCGCTGGTCCTGCGGGTTATGGGTGCGGGTTGATGAAAATCAGGGATATGGATTGCTGAGGATTCGATTGTATCGGAATCTTCCAGGATAACAGCCCGTTCAATAGTATTGGATAGTTGCCTGATATTACCCGGCCAGCTGTAGCTTTTAATAATGGCCAGCGCGTCAGGAGAAAAACGGAGTATTTTTTTCTTGAGAATGGCGCAGGATTTGTCGAGTAGCTTATAGGCAAGCGGTTCAATACAGAGAGGCCGGTCCTTCAACTGGGGCAGGACCACAGGAAGAACATTGATCCGGTAGTAGAGATCTTCCCGGAATTTGCCCAGTGCTATCTGCTCTTCCAGCTTTTTATTGGTAGCGGCAATGACCCGTACATCAACCTCTATGGTCTTGTTGCCTCCAACCCGCTCAAACGCTTTTTCTTCCAGCACCCGCAGGAGCTTGGTCTGGATTTCCAGTGGAATCTCCCCGATTTCATCAAGGAAAATCGTCCCGCCGTCAGCCTGTTCAAAACGACCGATCCGCAGTTTATCCGCACCCGTAAATGATCCCTTTTCGTGTCCGAACAGTTCACTTTCCAACAGGGTTTCCGGGATATTGGTACAGTTGATTTTAATAAAGGGGTTGTTGCGCCGGGGGCTGTTGTAATGAACCGAACCGGAAAGAAAACTTTTGCCGGTGCCGGTTTTTCCGGTAAGAAGAATGGTGGCGTCTGTATCGGCAAATTTTTTTAAACTGGTAATGGTTTTCTGGAAAGATAGACTTTCAGCTACAATGGAGTCAAAGTTATAGATAATGTCCTGGCTGCGGCGAAGATAATCAATCTCGTTGGACAGTTTTCGCTGCTGGATAGCCTTCTGGACAATCATCTGGATACGTGCCTGGCATAACGGGGAAGCAATAAAATCATAGGCCCCAAGTTTGATGGCCTGGACTACAAGATCTGTCTGCTCTGATTTTGAGGTGATGATAATCGGGGTATACGGCGACTGATTATGGGTTTTTTTCAACAGGTTGAAGGTGGAAGAGTTACTCGGTTTAACATTCATGAAGATAATGTCATACTCTTTTTTGCCAAGTTCCCGCTCAAAGGATTTCGGATCATTTTGAAACGATATGTCTGAGATATCCGCCAGTGCTTCACGGAGACTTTTTCTATGATCGGTCAACGTCTCATAGGCGAGAATGGAAAATATTGAGGATAACATAATTAATTATATCAGGCTGGTGTTGAGTTTCATTTTTGTTAGTATAATACCTTTTTTGTAATTATACGATTTTTTTTGTTGATTGGAAAGAGCTGATTGTATTTTATAGTCGGATTTATGCTGCGATTAATCGTGGGGAGTCCAATAGAAGGGAGACCTGGGTGACTGTTTCGGAACAGGATTATATACTTATGGGGGAGGCCCTTGCGTATGCGGCAAAGGCGGCAGAGATGGGTGAGGTGCCGGTTGGGGCCTTGCTGGTGAATCGGGACGGCGAAAAACTTGCCGGTGCCGGAAACAACTGTATTGCCGCTGCGGATCCCACCGGTCATGCGGAGATGCATGCTATGCGGGATGCCGCCGAAAGGGCCGCTAATTATCGCCTGCCGGGAACGACCATGTATGTAACCCTGGAGCCGTGTGCCATGTGTGCAGCAGCCATGATTCATGCCCGGGTGGAGCGGATTGTGTTCGGGGCAACGGATCCCAAGACCGGCGGCCTGCAGTCGGTATACAGGATCGGCAGCGACGGACAGCTGAACCACCAATTTATCATAACCGGTGGAGTTCGGGCCGGGGAATGCAGCCGGATTTTACAGGATTTTTTTAAAAACCGAAGATAAAAGACGACACTGCTTCTTTGGTCATTTAATCGGTTGTTTCCGAGCAGGTTGTGATTGATAATATGCTGTAATAGCGTAATTCCTGTCGTCTCTGGAATGGCCGAAATAAGAAAATAGCGTTTTATTGAAGCCATAAATATTTTTAACTAAACAATATAAAAGGGAGTGAAAGTTTATTTTTCTGTTGTCAAAATGATAAACACAGTATACAAAGTGTTGCCGAGTGTTAGCAGGAGTTTCACCTTTCTTTACTTCATACCTGCTTGTTCTCAGTTTCGGAGGGGTGGCCGAGAGGCTTAAGGCGCACGCTTGGAAAGCGTGTGTACGCAAGTACCGTGAGTTCGAATCTCACCCTCTCCGCCATACTGCATAATCGACCCAAGTGTGATAGCCGGGTCCTGCACAACAAAGAATCGTGAACTCCGTCAGGTCCGGGAGGAAGCAGCGGCAGCGAATCTCTTTGTGTGTTGCAGGGTAGCCCGGCTATCCTTTT
The DNA here is from genome assembly GCA_015486315.1 of Desulfobulbaceae bacterium. Taxonomy (GTDB): domain Bacteria; phylum Desulfobacterota; class Desulfobulbia; order Desulfobulbales; family Desulfobulbaceae; genus Desulfobulbus_C. Next base: position 6,109 of record WFRY01000023.1, on the reverse strand, counting down.
CTGGTACCGTTTTACGGGCTGCTCTTTTTCACCTTTCCGTTGTCTCAAATTTTCGCTATAGTTCTTCATCAATGAATATGCACTGGTTTTCAGGCGACATCCCTGAACCAGATGCCTGAACCCCGACCCCCTGAATTCATTTTGTCCTATCTTGTTCTTGCCAGAAAATCCAGGCCCCAGACATTTGCCGAGGTAGTCGGTCAGCAGGCCGTGGTCCGAACGCTCCGGAACGCCCTGGGTCAGAATCGGGTGCCCCATGCCCTGATCTTCAGCGGGGTGCGTGGTACCGGCAAGACCACCCTTGCCCGCATCATGGCCAAGGCCTTGAACTGTGAGCATCTGGAAGATTCCGAGCCCTGTAACGTCTGTCAATCCTGTACCGAGATTATGTCCGGCGCTTCCGTGGACCTGCATGAGGTGGATGGTGCCTCCAACCGGGGGATTCAGGACATTCGTGATCTGAAAGAAAATATTCGTTTCATGCCGACCAGCTCACGTTACAAGATCATTATTATCGACGAAGTGCACATGCTGTCCACCGACGCATTCAATGCGCTGCTCAAGACCCTGGAAGAGCCGCCTGAGCACGTCTACTTCATGTTCGCCACCACGGAGCTGCACAAGGTACCGGTGACTGTTTTGTCCCGCTGTCAGCGGTATGAGCTGAAACGGGTTTCCCGTAAGGATTTGTTTGACCATTTTGCCTCCCTGTCCGCTAAAGAAGGGGTTGAAATTGATGAAGCCGCCCTGAATATCGTTGTCAGGGAGGCGGGCGGCTCTGTTCGCGACGGTCTCAGTCTGCTGGATCAGATATTTTCCTACTGCGGCGATACGGTAACCGGTAACGAGGTGGTAGAAGTGCTGGGCCTTGTCGGTCAGCAGGTGATTGTCGATATTGCCGGAGCCCTGCTTGCCGGTGATCTTGCCGCCGCTCTGGCAGGCCTGGACGAGGTGTACCGTTACGGCATGGACATCAAACGTTTTATCAATGAATTGCTTTCCTGGTTCCGTGGACTTGTAGTCTGCAGCGTGAGCAACCAGCCTGAACTGCTGCTGAACCTGCCTGCAGACGAACTTGATGCCCTGCGCAAAACCACGGCTCTTTATTCCGCGCAGTCTCTGGCACGCATGTTTCATCTGCTCATGGAGGGGCTTGAAAAAACTGCCTACTCTACCCGTCCCCGTTTTGCTGTTGAGATGGTCTTTATCAAGGCGGTACAGGCTGGAGAGGTTGTACCGGTAGCTGATTTACTCGGTCGGCTGGATGATATTCTGGCCGGTGTTGCACTGCCCGAACAAGCTGAACAGCCCCGGCAGCCGGTACAGGCACAGAAAAGCAGTTCCGCATCTGCTGCAGTTGACAGGCCTGTTGGCAAAGACAAACCCGAGCCGCCGCCTGTGGAGCAGAAAAAAAAAGTTACTGATGCTCCGGCTGTTGAACCTGATGCTGTTTCACCGGCCCGGGAAAGAGAGGAAGAAATTCCCCTGCCCGAGGAACCACCGGCTGTGCAGCAATCGCATGCTGAACCGGTGGAGCAGAAAAAAGAGGTGGTACCGGCAGTTGCCGGAAAGGATGTTCGGGCAGACTGGCCGGAGTTTGTTGTCTATGTGCGCGATCGGATCAAATGGATGGCAGCCACGCTCCAGCGGGCTTCATCTGCAGAGCTGAAAGATGGACGCTTGACCATTGTCTATGATGACTCTGTTGACTGCCGCATTTTAAAGAGCAAGGAAAATATGATTCCGCTCACTGAATTTGCTATGGATTTTTTTCAGAAAAGTCTGCAGATTCGCTTCAAGGTACCCGATGCCGGCTGTGAAACTGATTCAGAAAGTGGAGCTGCCCTGCAGAAAGAGCGCCGGACGCTGGCCAATGATCCCCTGGTGTTGACGGCCTGTGAAATTTTTAACGGTCAGGTGGGGGATATCCGGGTCGGTCCCAGGTTCCGTAAACCGTTGACCGGCGCCGCTGCACAGGGAAAAGAGGAACTTTGATCAGATGTAACTACTCACAGGGTACCGCATATTTCTGCGTCCAGCCCGGCTTACGTATGACGTATACGCGGCGCCGGACTAGCCACGAAAATCTACGGCACCCTGTGAGTAGTTACAGCGCCGGGGGTATTACAACATAGGTGCTCATGAGGGTGAGTAGTTACGATCAGATAAGGATAGCGTATGAATATTTCGGATATGATGAAGCAGGCTAAACAGGTTCAGGAAAGGATGGCTGCAGTCCAGGAGGAGCTTGGCACCAGAATGGTGACCGGGACGGCGGGCGGTGGTATGGTGACGGCGACTGTAAACGGTCGTGGAGAACTTGTCGGCCTGGCCGTTGAAAAGGACATTATTAATCCCGATGAGGTACAGATGCTGCAGGATTTGATTGTAGCAGCTGTTAATGACGGTGCACGCAAGGCAGCTGAGCTTGGCAAGAGTGAGATGTCCAAGCTGACGGGCGGCCTGAATATTCCGGGGATGTTTTAACCGTTATGCAGGTCGTGCCACCGGCTCTGGACCGGTTGATCAATGAACTGACCCGGTTGCCCGGTATCGGTCGTAAGACAGCTACCCGTCTTGCGCTGTATCTTTTGCGTCGCCCGGCGGGAGAGGCCCTTACTCTGTCGGAAAGCCTGGCGGAACTGCACAGCTCCATCCGGTTATGCAGCAGATGTTTCGCCTTTTCAGAGAGCGATCCCTGCGCAATCTGCGATGACGGCAGACGCAATGAACGGCTGGTCTGCGTGGTGGAAGAGCCCGGCGACCTGATGGCTGTTGAAAAAACAGCCGCCTTTCGCGGCGTGTATCATATCCTGCACGGGGTGCTTTCGCCCATGGACGGTATCGGGCCGGATGAGCTTAAAATACGTGAGCTTTTTGAGCGAATCAGATCCGGGCGGATTGAAGAAATACTACTGGCCACAAGTTCCACCGTGCCCGGAGAGGCAACCGCCTCTTATCTCATTGAACGACTGGCTGCCATGCCGGTCAAGGTAACCCGCCTGGCATGCGGTATACCCATGGGCATGGATATCAAGTATGCAGACGAGCATACCCTGGCCCGGGCTATAGAGACCAGGCAGTTTATGGAAAAATATGAGTGAGGGGCCCTGTATATCTGGGGACTTGAGCGCGTGCAGCAGGGTGTTCATGGAGCGCTTACGAAAAATATGAGTGAAGGGCAGCAGGAAATGGAACAGGAAGGTCGCCTGCTATGTCGTCTCGGTAATATTTTTGATCCAGCCCAGGCGGATATAATAGGTTTGCCCACAGTCCACCCATTGTTGACAGTTATTTTCTGATTGTACCAGGGGCTTTTCTGCTGCATGGTTGCCGGAACGAAGGACTTCCACCCGACAGAATCCGGTTTTGGCATCATGTATCTTGTAGTATTTGCATTTAAGGCATGTGTTCATATCTTGATCCGCTGTTCAGAAGTTTTCGTTTGATTTTTCAACCACTGTAATTTTCCAATATCATTGTTGGATCGGAGTGGTGATCAGCCTGTTTCCATCGTCATAATAGTACATCCTCCGGGAGTTGTCCGCATCTGTTTTTCAGGGCCGAAATCAGGCCGGAAATTTTATTTTTATCGATCTTCCTGATAATATGTTGTTTTCTCTTAAAGTGAGAAAAATACAACATGTAGGATGTTTTAAACTTGATGAGATACCATATGTTGTGATATAAGGTTTTACACCGCTTGATCAAAAGTGGTGATGCACGATGTTGCAACCCTGCCGGGTTGGCAAGGAAAAAATCATTTTTACAGATAGCTGAGGGGAGAGAACATGACCAGGAATATGCCGCAGCAGGAGCTGACGGATACCGCTGAAACCGTCCTTGCACGTCGTTACTATTTGAAAGATAGTGCAGGGAATCTGCTTGAAAACTGGGAGTCGCTCTGCCGCCGGGTATCTGATGCCGTTGCAGCTGTTGACAGTGAGATGGAGGATTACGAGACTCTTCGTGACGGGTTTTTCAACATGATTTACCATCTTGATTTCCTGCCCAACTCTCCCTGTCTGATGAATGCCGGCACGGACCTGGGTCAGCTCTCGGCCTGCTTTGTCCTGCCCATTGAGGATTCCATGGACGGTATCTTTACCTCCATTCGAAACGGTGCCCTGGTCCACAAAACCGGCGGCGGAACCGGTTATTCTTTTTCCAGACTGCGTCCTAAGAATTCTGCAGTGCAGTCCACCCAGGGTGTTGCCTCCGGTCCTCTCAGCTTTGCCGCAGTTTTTGATGCTGCAACAGAGACCATCAAACAGGGAGGGAAACGGCGTGGTGCCAACATGGGAGTGTTGCGGGTGGATCATCCTGATATTATGGATTTTATCTCTGCCAAACAGGATCAGACCAGGTTTACAAATTTTAATTTTTCCGTTGCCATTACCGACACCTTTATGACTGCGGTAAACAGTGATCAGGAATACGACCTTGTTGATCCCTCCAACGGCAAGGTCTTTGACACCCTGCAGGCAAAGGATGTCTTTGACAAGATTGTTGATCTGGCCTGGCATAACGGTGAGCCCGGTGTGCTCTTTATTGATGCGGCTAATCGTGCCAACTCCACGCCCCAGCTCGGCGAGTTTGAAGCAACAAATCCCTGCGGCGAACAGTGGCTGCTGCCCTATGAATCCTGTAACCTGGGATCTATTAATCTGGGTCGGTATGTGACCGGGGGGGATGTTGATTTTGAGCGTTTGGGACCTACTGTCAGGATGGCGGTTCGGTTTCTGGATAATGTTATAGACTGCAACCGGTTTCCCATCCCGGAGATTGCCGAGATGACCCAGAAGACACGTAAAATTGGTCTTGGGGTCATGGGCATGCACGATATGCTCATCGGGATGCAGATTCCGTACGGCAGTGAAAGGGGCAGGGAGGCATCGGCCGGCGTCATGCAGTTTATCCGTGCTGAGGCCGAAGGTGCATCCCGGGAACTGGCTGAGCAGAAAGGGGCCTTTCCCGCCTATGATCCGCAGTATAATAATTATCCGGCCCGGCGCAACGCGGCTCTGACATCAATTCAGCCCACAGGCACCGTCTCCATGATTGCCGACTGTGCCTCGGGCTGTGAACCGTATTTCTCCATTGTCATGGAAAAAAATGTCATGGATGGTGACCGCTTTCTGATGGTCAATAAACATTTTGAGACCGTGGCCCGGGAGGAGGGCTTTTTTTCCAAAGCATTGCTGGAAAAAGTCGCCGAGAGCGGTACGGTGGTCGGTCATGAGGAGATTCCGGAAAAATGGCAGAACATTTTCCGTACGGCTCAGGATATTGCTCCGGAAGAACATATTCGGATGCAGGGGGAACTGCAGGTGAACGGAGTTGACTCATCTATCAGCAAGACCATCAACCTGCCGTCCACCGCCACCACGGATGACGTTCGTCTGTCCTATATGCTGGCTTTTCAACTCGGGTGCAAGGGGTTAACCGTTTATCGGGATGGATCGCGGGATTCCCAGGTGCTCAATACGGTTGGTTCCGGGGACGACAGGCAGACTGCAATGGTTTCTTCCCATGGGGTAATCCATAAGAAAAAACTGCCCGGTGTGCTCAGTGCCAAACGGTATCGGCTGAAAGATGCCAACGGTAATACCATTTATCTGATTGTCTGCTTTGATGATGACGAGAGCCCGATGGAGGTATTTGCCAAATTTCCCTTTGACAACCGGGTTGATCTCAAGGATAAATCCACCATGTGGACCACTACCTGCCGGCTGGTTTCCCTTGCCCTTCGTTACCAGATCCCCATGGAAGAGGTCATCAAGCAGCTGGATCGTTCCAGCGGACATATGCTTGACTTGCCCGCTCAGTTGGGTAAACTGCTGAAATCCTTCATGGCTGCCACCCACAAGGGGTTTTCCTCCAAGTGTCCGGAATGCTCGGTCGGTACCCTGGTGTTTGAAGAGGGGTGCGAGGTCTGCCGTGACTGCGGCTATTCCAAGTGTTCGTGAGATAAAAGTCTTATGTATCAGGTAGAAGGTATCAGTTAGTCTGTGAGCTGATACCTGAAATTTTCAAGGAAAAAACAATGGCAAAGATCGGTCGTAATCAGCCCTGTCCCTGCGGATCGGGCAAAAAGTATAAACACTGT